>DATDHE010000303.1:0-16000 GCA_036521695.1 Candidatus Acidiferrum sp.
GGCAGGAATTGGGGAAGGTTGATTTGCCACCAGAGAAGAGGGCTACGTGGGTAATCGCCGCCTGGTGTGAGTTTTGCGAATACGATAGAGAGGGAAACCGGTTGCGCTCGGGCCAAGAGACGATGAGAATCGTGCGGGACGAAAACAATGGAGTGAGCGAGAAGATTTTTGAGAATCCCGATGGTGATGTTTATCGCCACGAAGTCTGGGGCCCCTTCGGAATTACAGCGCAGACAGGATCCGCAAAAGGTAAAGCTATCTCGCATTCGACATGGAGGTATGACGAAAACGGCCACGTCGCCGAATTTCATAATTACGACCAAGAGGGCGTGCAGGTTCAGAGCAGCCTTACCGTGAATGGAAAACTCGATCACAACCGAGAGGAGTGGGGCTACGGAAAAGGGGGCATCTGTTGATTATTTCAGCTCCATTCTTTTCGCGGCAACAAGGTGGGACAGGATGGACCAAACGACGGAAGCGATCCATTAGGTTCTTAGCAAACGGCATCGCGCCCCGGGGAATTTGCCCGAGGACTTTCAGATTCAGAACCAAAAAGCGTTGGTCGACACGGAGATCGCTTCTTCGAATCGCCTCACTTTTCTTGTGCGGTGGGTAGGATTGAGTGGACTAGCCGTTTCGGGGCTAGGCATCCTGGCAATCTGCTGGATTGCCGTGGGGGAAAGAGTCGGAGAAATCGGAATACGCAGGGCGCTTGGAGCGACGAAATCGGACATCTTCTTTCAATTTTTATTCGAAGCCGCGGTAATCAGCGTTCTGGGTTGTTTCGCTGGGCTGATGGCCGGGTGGCGAGGAACGGACAGCATTGCGCGACGAACAGACCTTCCGTTTTTCTTTGATTGTACGAGCGCGGAACTCGTCGTCGGATTTGCGATGTTTATGAATCTGGTCTTTGCGCTGATCCCCTCGAGAAGGGCGGCGCTTTTGGATCCAATAAGGGCGCTTAAGTCGGAATAAGTTTGGGAATGAGCCGAAATGCCATTTTTGGATGGTGCCCGAGAGAGGACTCGAACCTCCACGACCTTGCGATCACTAGCTCCTGAAGCTAGCGCGTCTGCCAGTTCCGCCACTCGGGCACGAGTGCTGTGGGTGAAACCCCCACACAGCCGGGATTACAGTTCCAACGAGGCTTTTTCATTGTGCCCGCCGCTTCCCGGTTTGTCAACGAAAGGGCCGGGAGCATTGGACCGAATTCCGAAGACGACGCGGGACAGAGGCAAAACGGCTGGTGGCAAGTGACTCGTGCAAACCCCTGCAAACAGACGGTTTGCACGCAAACGCCGAGATTTTTGTTTCTGTGCCAAGGGTTGCGCGCGGGGGATTACAAGCATCGATTTACCCTATGACTAGTAGTTGAAATCCGAATGCGCGGTGCTATACTCGCCCTCAGAACGCGGTCTCACTCCTTCCTTGTATCTGCAAAAAAAGACCGCGCCAGTTCCAGTGGGAGGTCACCATGGAAACCCTAACTACCGGGCCCATCTTCTATGTTCTGATTGCCTGGGCGATCGTCACCGGCATATTCATGCTGTTGCTGATTCGGCGGAGCCTTCTTGCCAGCCATGAAGATGACCAAATCTTTCTCGACGCCGCACAGGAACACATGGCACGAGAACAGAGGGAGCTCGTCGCGAAAATCAACGCACTTTCGCGGCCGCTCATGACCAGTGGAATTGCCTCAGGAGCGCTCCTTCTGGTTCTTGCCTGTCTGTGGCTGTACAACGGGCTGAAGAACATTTAGTCCGCTGAAAAGAACTGGCGCGGCAGTCCTTTTCTCTAGTGCGGCGAAGGGCTGTTTGGCGGAGGCTGCGGTGTGTTCGCCGGTGCGACGGGCTGAACGGTTGAAGCCAGCGAACTGTGGTTGTGCACGACCACCCAGTGGTTATTCCTTTTTTCCAGGATCAGAGTAGTTTGCCCCCGGGCTGCGGACGGCTGCCCGTCCACAACGGCTGAAAAATCCCACTGATAGCAGGCCCACGCGATATTGCCATTGAGCTTGATATAGGTGTTGGTCCTGTCCATGCGCACCTGTTGCATGCGGGCGTGCTGCGCCTGGTAGACGGCAAGATAGTTCTTCCAGGTGAAAATGGGCGGCTCCCAGTTGCCGCTGACAATGGAGACGTCGTCGGCGTAGTCTTTGTGGAGCTTTTCGATGTCGCCGAGCTGCCAGGCACCCAGCATTTCCGAAATCGTGTAGTCGACCTGCTGCTCGTCGCCCATGGGAATGGAGGGCATGCTGTCTGCGGCTGGCGTATCGTTTTTCTTTTTCTTCTGCGCCGCGGCCGGCGAAGCGCAGGCCAGGAAAAGAGCCGCTCCCAGAAAGAGCGAGACAACCCAGCGGCCGGCAAATTGTGTGGAAAAATAACTTTTCATGCGTCTTCGACCCCCGGTTGAAGAGGATAGCACGCTGGTTTGCGCGCGGAAGCGATGTGTCCAGTTGATGCACGGGGCGGACTTGGCATCGCGGGAGCGCAGAAGGCGCTAAAGTTGTGCCAGGCGCTCAGTTTGCTTGCGTAGCGCTGAGCAGATTTACGAAGAGCCGGTAGGCGCCGGGGACACCTTCGGGAATTTGACGGAAAAAAGCGATGCCGGTGTAGATGTACATGCCTTTGCCATAACGCGCATAGACCACCGCGCCACTGAGGTCCGGCTCGCCGGGATCGTGCATGGACAGTATGGCGGTGTATTTTGGATCAAACTGAGTCCAGTAGTAGAGGCCGCGCTCCTGTACCCAACCTTTGAAGTCGTCCTGCGTGATTTTGTTCGGACGATTCAGCAGAGAATCGTCGGGCATCAGAAACTTGACGGGAGAATTTTCGTCGGTGATGCGCGGGAGTTGACCTCCTTGGCCATTCTGGATCTTCGCCGGGTAGGGAGCGTATTGGTCCTTGTTCCAGGCAAAGTCCCGGTTGTATTGCACGACGAGCGTGCCGCCGTTTGAGACGTACTGGAGCAGCCGCTGATTTGCGCCAGGAAGTTCAGGACGGAGTTCGTACGCACGCACGCCAACCACGATGGCATTGAATCTTGAAAGATCGCCGAAGGCGAGCTCCTGCGCATCCAGCATTTCGACTTGGAGTCCCAAGGTGCGCAGCGCTTCCGGAATGGGTTCGCTTTCCGCCGTGATGTATCCGACGCGCAGATTTTTCGGCACGTTTAGATCGAGGGCATACACCACGCATTGCGAGGGTTCGCTCCAGAACTGGGTCGGAAGCGAAGGCAAGGGCTCGATGGAAGTGGAGAATTTCTCGTCGCCATGCTTGGCGTAGGCCGTGATCGTGTACTTTCCAGCAGACAGTTGGTTCGGCGGAGTCACGGTGACTTTCGCGAACTTCTCTCCGGCGCCATCGAAGGCAAGATCAACGGGCGCGCTCGCGGTAAAACCATCGGGCAGATCGAGCCCGACGGAGAGTTTGCTTGCTTGCGTCGCGTAGGAATGAACCCGCAACAAGACATCGAAAGGTTTCCCAGGTTTTCGAAGCACCTCGAGCGCCTGCTTGGGTTCTACTTTCAACGTATACGCGGGCACGATTCGCAACGGCACGCGGTCTACGCGAGTGGAACTTGGGGCGACGTGTGTAATGGGAACCGTGACGGCGAACTGGTAGCCACCGATCGTCACTTCCTGCTGCAGGGTCACCAAGGGTGGTGGCTCGGGTTGCAGTTTTTCCCAAGCTGTCAACTTGGGAGCAGCCTGGGTAACATCGACCGAGAAATGATAGCCCTTTGCGGCATCGCCTTCTCGTTTGGTCTCTTTGAAAGATGGAGGAAGATTTAACTTCACCGTGCCGAGCTCGCAACCTGCTTCTTTGCGGCAAATGGCTTCGGCCAAAACGCCAAAAGATTCCCCGACGACAAGAGCGTCGCGATCGGCTTCCGCGCGAACCTCGACGGCTAACACTCGAGCTAACGCGCGGTCAATCCGTTTGCGTGTTCGCGCAAGCTCGAAGGAGAGCGGCGAAGGCGGCGCGACCTCGTTGGCAGGGGAGATGGCATCGATTTGCATCGCGGCGCTGGCCAAGTCCGCCGCAGCTTGGGACCAATTGAGAGAGAGTGACGCAGCCCGCGCCTTAGCAATGGCCGATTCCGCTTCGTTCACAGCGCGCCGGAACTGTGCCTCGGGTACCGAGCCGTTAGCGAGATCATGGAGCGGCCTGGCCAAGCTTGCGGGATCCAGTTTGCTTCCGTCTTCGCGAATGAGCACTAGCGGGCGGCGGAGAAAGGGTGAATTGACAAAACCGGTGATGCCCTGCGAACGGTGATTGGAAAAAGCGTCGAGCGCGATTTCGCGCCAAGGTTTGCCCCAAAGCGGCGAGATTTCGTCAACGGGGAGAGTATAACCATTTGAGGAAGCACCGCTTGCGCCCCCTCGCTCAGTGTCCAGAATCTGCACTGGATTCGAGGAGTTTCCCCAGGGAAGCAAACCATCCTTGGAGATTTGCTCTGGAAAGGACTTGGGATCGGCAGCGAGTTCCACAGCGTGCGGCGTCCACAATCCGGACGTTTGATGGTGCCCGTGGCCACCATGCACGCCGCCCCAGCCGTTGATAACAATGTTAGGGCGATAAGTGCGGATTACGCGCACCATTTCTCCGAGGACTGCATCGCCCCAAACCTTTTCCGTTTCTTCGGGCGTTTTTGAGAATCCGAAATCAGGTGCACTTCCAAAGAAAAGTCTTATGCCGTAACCCCGCGAGGCGGCGAGAAGTTCCTGCGTACGGATTAATCCAAGTTGCGGCGCCTGCTCAGGCCCGAGATCGTTTTGGCCGCCTTCGCCGCGCGTGAGGGTGAGGAGCGCCACATCCGCATGGAGACCCCGCGCGAGATAGGTGAGCAGAGCGGCGGATTCGTCATCGGGATGCGCGGTGATATAGAGGATGCGCGTGGTGAATCGCGTGCTGTCGATGGCTTCGACGGTTTCCGGGAGGCCGGGGCCTGTTCCTGGAGCAGGGGGAAATTGCGGCGATGCAGGCTTCGCGGAAAAAGATGCGAGCACAGCGCCGAAAAGAGTTGATCCAACGGCTCTAAGGAAGAGTCGATTCACGCAGCCTCCGGGTCATTCATTTTTTCAAAGGGCACTTTTGCAAACGGCCATTGTCGCATTTTACGGGCCCAGATAAGAAATGCGAGCGTTCCCAGCGAGATCTCAGCGATTCCCCATTTCCTCGCCGTGCCAGTTTGCCAGAAGAGCCAAGCCCATCCAAACATGGTTAGCACCGCAGGTAAGGGATAAAGCCACATCTTGAACGGCAAGCGCGCCGATCCCCAGCGGCGCCGCAACAATATCACCCCCACTGCCTGACCGATGAATTGCACGAGCAGGCGCATGGCCAGGATGCCGGCGATGGCCGTCTCAAGTTTTAAGGTCACACTGAAAAGAAAGGCCAGCCCGCCGAGGGCCAGCAGCGAGACGTACGGAAAATGCTTTGTAGGGTGAAGGCGGCCGAATACAGGAAAGAAATTTCCGTCTAGCGCAGCGGAGTACGGCACGCGCGAATATCCCAGTAAAACCGAAAAGACCGAAGCGAGAGCGACCCACAGGACCATCCATGTGGCCGCTTGTGCGGCGTGATGGCCATACAGTTTCTCGACGAAGGTACTGACGATGAATTTCGAGTTCTGCGCTTCCCGCCACGGCACTACTCCCAGAATGCTGATCTGCATCGCCAGGTACAGCACCGCGATGCCGAGAATGGAAAGAAAAATTCCGCGAGGAATATTACGTTCGGGATCGCGGATTTCCCCGCCCAGATGGCATATGTTGTAGTAGCCCCAATAGCTGTAGACGGTGTTCACCATTGCAGCGCCGAGGCCCGCGAACCACACCCAGGAAAGAGAAAATGCGCCGGTCGGAAAATCGAATGCCATTTTCGCGTTGAAATGGCTCGCGCCTCCCCAGATCAGCCAGAGAAGAGTGCCAACCACGCCGGCCCACAAGAGCACTGAGATTTTTCCAATCGTCGTGATGCGTCGGTAGAGCAGAACAACGAGGAAAAGAACCAGTCCTCCGGAGACGGCTTTAGCCCCGAGCGTGGAAAGTGGGTGGAGATATCCGGCATAGCGCGCAAATCCGATCGAGGCGGATGCGATGGAAAGCGGCGCCTGGACAAATGTCTGCCACACAAACAGAAAAGACATCAAGCGGCCCCAGCGTCCGGGCCCGTAGGCTTCGCGAAGGAAAACGTACGTTCCGCCAGCGCGCGGCATGGCTGCGCCAAGCTCGGACCAGACAAAAGCATCGAGCGTGGCCAAGGCAGCTCCCGCGATCCAGGCGATCAGAGCTTGCGGCCCGCCCATAGCTTTGATCACCAGCGACGTGACTACAAACGGGCCGATGCCCACAATCTCGATCATGTTGAGGGCGACAGCCTCTTTCAGGCCCAGGCCGCGCTCGAGGCCAGAAGGTTGCTCTGCCGGAACACCTCCGGTCTTGCCGGGAGCAGCATTGTCGGGCGTGGTCTGCACGCCGCCGAGAATAGCAAATGCGTCGCGTTGCAGCTAACGTGCAATTTGGGAGGTTCTAATATTATTCTGTGCGGCCTAAAGCATTTTGGTTTGCAACCACCGCAGGACAGCTTAAACTCGTCGGGCGCGTGGCTTGCTCAGCAAAGAATTAGTGGGCTTTCGCGGAGACTCTTCAGGTGTCGGCATGAAGCTACTCCGTGCCCTTTCAGGGGGCGCGATACTTCTCTGTACATTGGTCTGCTCATGGTCATTGCCTGCGCCGTTCGCAGCCGTGGCACACGCACAACAACTGGAGTTGCCGCGCGGAGCTTCCGCCGTTATCGACAAAATCTACTCTTTCGAAACGGATGATGCGGTCGCGGATGCGCAGCGGCTGCAGAGAGCGCAGCCCGACCACCCTCTGGGCTATTTGTTAGAGGCCGAAGCTCTGTGGTGGAAAATTTTTTGCACGTCAGCGGAATTCAAGTACGGCATGACCGACGCGCGGCACAGGCCAAAGCTTGCCGCTGACCAGCACTACCTTGAGCTGGCGGGAAAGGCTTCGTCGATTGCGCTGACGCAAATCAGGAATCACGAAAGCGCGGAAATGCAGTTCTATGCGGGCATGGGAGACGCATTCTCCGCACGGCTTTACGGGCTGCGCGGCGAGAATCGCACTACGGCTCGCTTTGGAGTCCACGGCCGCGAGCATTTCCTCCGCGCCATTCAGCTGGACCCTGAACTCGCGGATGCCGAATTTGGGTTGGGCCTCTACAATTATTATGTGGATACACTCAGCGGCATCGCCAAACTCCTAAGTTTTTTCATGGGCATTCCGGGAGGCAACAAGCAAGAGGGCATCCGCCAGCTGCAACGAGATATTGCCGAGGGCGTTCTTACGCCTGCCGCGGCGCGTTTTTATCTGGCGCTGGATCTCCACCGCTATGATCAGCAGTATGAAAAAGCACTCGCCGTCATCGGCCCATTAGTCGAGAAATATCCTTCCAATCCTCTATTCCAACTTGCCCGGGGGGATCTCTACGCGAAACTGAGCCGCAAGGAGCAGGCCCTCGCCTGCTACCGTGCCGCTGCGGCGCCGACAGTTCAAGATACCGAGTGCCGCGTTAGAATTCAGGAGCTTGTACGCGCCTCGCTGGCCGCTCAAGGCGCTGGCGATTCCTCCGCGACTCATTGATAATGAGAGAGTTGTCGGGACAAAGTGTCACTCGCGAGGGTCAAGAATTGCGCATTGACCTTTCTTCGATGAGAATGGTAATGGTATAGGCTTGACCGGACACGTTACTAGAAGGCTGGCCGCTAAGTAGAAGCGCCAGATGAGCCGGACAGGGCTTGCGTGCCCCGGTGGGTTGGTGGGGTCAACGCGCCGCGCGATTTGCGCATCTTATCCGAAAAGCACACTGGCACCGGGGAGTTCCCCGCCGTTTGTCCAGTCAGGTTGATCCCGACCGAGTCGGGGTAACTAGCGACTACGAAGGAGTCTCAATGAAGCGGTCTTGGACAGCCATAGCTGTCACATTTGCGGCGTTTTTCGCCGCCACAGGTTGCAATGATTACGGAAACACCTTTCAGTCCAACACCGGCGCGTTCCTGCAATTTGTTTCGCCTTCCAACGTAACCGCCGGAGCAGGGGATTTGACGATCACGTTGACGGGCAGCGGCTTCGTGACGCAAACTATCGTTACCTTTAATCAACAAAAGCTCAAAACATGCATCGTGACGACTACCGCGGCTAACACATGCGCCCCGGCGAATGATACAGGAACCATTGTTTCAGTGACCGCGGTGGTCCCTGCCGCGATGATCGCGAAGCCGGGAACTGACTTCGTCCAGACCGTGCAGCCGCACTCCGGAACGGGCACGAACGGGCTCTCCAATCCCTTATCCTTCATCGTATTTCCTCCTCCCAATCCAGTTCCGACGGTTACCACAATCACTCCCAATAGTGCTCCAGCTGGGAGTGCAGCATTGCCGCTGACGGTCACAGGAACAAATTTTCTTTTGACGTCGGACCCCACGGGTGGTTCTCAGGTGTTCTGGAACACCGCAACGCAGTCAGCTCTAACCGTAACGAATATAACGGCCACACAAATCCAAGTGACAGTTCCCGCGACACTGCTTGCCACCGCTGGCACTGGGACCGTGACTGTTAACAATCTCCCGGTGCCTCCTCCTGCGAATTGCCAGATCAATTGCACCGGTCATGGAGGCGGTGGCACAAGCAACGCCACAACCTTCACCATCACCGGAGCGGGTGGGAATAACGCCAACGCGAACGCCGCCCTTGTGGAAGATGATACGCCAGCGCTCAGCCTCGATGGCCGCTATGTGGCGTACACGGCTTCGCAGAGCGGGCACGCGCAGATTTTCGCGCGCGATACCTGCCAAGGGGCCGAGCCTTCCTGCCAGCCGCGCACGATTCTCATTTCTTCCGCGTTGGATGGCACGGCTGCCAGCGACGACAGTCATTCGCCTTCCATGAGTTCCGATGGACGATACGTGGCGTTCAGTTCCGCGGCGACCAATCTGGTCACGGAAACGGGCATCAGCACTGGGACGGGCACAGGCCGCCAGGTCTATCTCCGCGATACCTGCTTTGGAGTGAGCGCTTCCTGCAATCCTACTACTCAGCTTATTTCCTCGGATCCCAACGGAACACTACTTGGAACGGAAGGCATCCTGCCGTCTATCAGCGCTTCGGGAAGGTACGTCGCGTTCCTAGCGGTAACCAAGAGTCAGGCAACCCAAGCATCCGCTGCAACGAGCAAGTCCGCGGCGAGCGCGACCGACAGTGGCTACCGGCAGGTTTTCGTGCGCGATACTTGTCTTGGCGCGGCGAATTGCACGCCAAAGACCACGCGAATTTCGCTGCAACCTGGCGACGGCTCTGGAACGGGAACGGAAGCCGCCAAGCCAGCAGGCCCGGCTATCAGCGGCAGCGCCGATCATGTTGCGCTTGCGGGTGGGACGACGGCAACTCTCTTCATGCATTCTGTTGCCATCGACGACGGCGTTTTTCTGGCACTCACGAAAAGCCAGCAGTAAACCTTAAGAACATCACGCACAAAAGAGCACCGAGGCGCAGTATCCGAGCGCTGCACTACTGGCCAATGGTACATATTCAGGGCACCAGGCCGCCCAAGCCAGGACGCGTTTTTCCAACCCCGGCAAATCTTTCAGGTCATTCTAAACAGAAGAGTTGATGCCAGTTTCCGCTATGGAATGGAAGATGGCGCTTGCTCTGAGGCTGGCGAGGATTTGCTAAATCGAATGAGAGATATCTTGGTGCCGCCGGAGTCAAGCGAGAGCGCCACGATGCCAACCGTTTGCCCGCGTTCGGCTACGAAGGCGATGTCGTTATCGGAGACGCGCGCATCGCTGAAAATCGCAGGTAGCGGCTTGTCACCCGCATCGCGGCGTGTGAATTCCGCACTCAAATGTTTTACGTACCACTCATCCACAAAATCCCGCGTATCGGTGGTGTGATAGGTTGACTTCTCGATACCGTCTCGCGCTTCTTTGACAGCTGCTGCTGCCGTGCTATCGTCCGGCACGACCAGCGACGACCGCGGATAAACCGGCAAGCCTGCGCCGATTTCCCCTTCTTTCTCCAACCGGAGACTCCCCCCGGGAGTTCGCACGGTGTTCATGGCGTTTGCGGCCGTAAGTCCCATCGAGCGGACCACCCGGCTGGCGACGAACAAGCCACCTGCCAGCAGGACGGCAAGGCCTGCAAACAGGGCGATCATCATCCACATAAGAGACTTGGACGATGACGAATTGCCCGAAGTGGATCCTTGTGCCATAGACTGCTTCTCCCAAGTGGGCACAGTTCGCCCTATCTTTAGTCTGGCAGAGATGCGGCTAATGGCAGCACGAAAGCCGCCCGGATGTGCTCTAAGCGTTCCTGTTCTTATGAGCAGGCGGCGTTTTTCGCGGACAGGTAGAGTGGCGCTATTGTTGGGGCCCAAGAAACTCTGAATCATCCCTGCGTCGTCAGAGCAGACACCGATCGGCCTGGGCAGACCTTGTAGGGGCGGGCTTGCCTTGCCGCTGGGATTAGTTGAAGCGCACCTTTATATCCGGCCGCTTGTCGAGGTGAACGGAATCCACAAAGCGGACTTGCCGGTCGTCCAAAGTCAGAATCATCGAGGAAGTTCGCACGCCTTCACCAAAAAAACGAACGCCCTTCAATAAATTGCCGTCCGTAACTCCGGTACAGGCAAAAATCATTTTCTTGCCTGGCGCCAGATCTTCCGTGTCGTAAATCCTCTTTGGATCCTTCACGCCCATTTTTTCGAGTCTTATCTGATCTTCCGGTTTGCCAATCACCAGCCGGGCCAGGATCTGCCCGTTCAAGCAGCGTAGCGCCGCCGCGGTCAACACACCTTCCGGCGCGCCGCCGATGCCCATGACCGCATGCACTCCCGTGCCGACGACCGCCGCGGAAATGCCAGCCGACAGGTCGCCGTCGCCGATCAATCGTATCCGCGCCCCCGCTCTGCGAATCTCTGCGATGAGCTTTTCGTGCCGCGGCCTGTCCAGCACGATGATCACAAGATCTTCCACATCGCGGTCCAGCCGCTTGGCGATCGACTTCAAATTATCGGTAACGGGAGCATCCAGATCGACCGCGCCCTTGCATGACGGTCCCACGACGATTTTTTCCATGTACAAATCTGGCGCATGGAGCAACCCACCACGCTCGCTGGCTGCCAGCACCGCTATCGCATTACCCGCGCCGGTGGCGCACAGATTCGTGCCTTCCAGCGGATCGACGGCAATATCCACTTCCGGAAAAAGCGCCTTCGGCGCGTGTGTTGCCAAGCCTACTTTTTCGCCAATGTACAGCATCGGCGCTTCGTCGCGTTCGCCTTCACCAATGACAATCGTGCCGTCCATCTGCACGGCATCCATCGTCTTGCGCATCGCTTCGACGGCAACTTCATCGGCCTTGTGCCGGTCGCCGAAACCCATCGTGCGCGCAGCGGCAACCGCGCCGTTTTCCACCACGCGCAGGAATTCTAGGCTAAGTTGTTCTTCCATAGAAGAGCGCTCTCCAGCGAGCGCCAATGATAGGTCAAATTGGGGTTTATAGTCGTTGAGGACGCGGAAAGAGTCAACAGGCGAGCGCCCAAGTGTTGCGATGGTTGACCGCCTAAAGAAAATCCCTCTTCGTTTTGTCTCCGCCTGGGGCTCGCTCGGCTTTTTGGATTATGCCGACTTGCTACGCAATGCGTCCGGCTCGAACAACAACGGAAAGAACTGTCCGTCCATCTTGTTCCCGCGGGGAATTGCGGGAACGCCCGCGAGCAACGGTTCATCCGCATTTGACATTACGCCGTCGCGAAACACGTTGATCACCGTGGCCCGCCGCGGCTTGGGCGTATCGTTCGCGCCCGAGCCGTGCATCGTCCGCGCATGATGAAATGCGCTCTCACCTTTTTTCAGCTCAATCGCCACCGGCTCAAACTTATCTTTCAGCTCGTGAGGTAGGCTGCTGCGGATTCCGTCCATCTCCCCGGTTAGCACTGGTTTCGGCAAGTCCGGCCACTTGTGGCTTCCCGGCACGTAATTCAGGCAGCCGTTCTCGCGTGTGGAATCGTCTAGCCCGATCCAGCAAGTCAGATGAGCCAGCGGCGTAGTGCGTGTCCAATACGAATAATCCTGGTGCCATGCCACTACACCGCCGTGCCGCGCCGGCTTGCAGAAAAGCTGGTCGTGCCAGAAGCGCACCGGTCCATCGAGCAACTGCGATGCCGGCACGAGAAACGCCGGATTCCATAACAGATCGTGAAAGCCCGGCATGACGCGCCACGCCCCCAGCGCGTGAAAAACAACGCGGTCTGGATCTGTCGACTCGTTTGAATGATATTCGTGAAACAGTTCCCGGCCCGCGTGGGCCGAATCCATCAGGTGCTCCAGCTCCCCGCGCAAAGCTTCCACTTGCTCATCCGTCAGGATGCGAACGCCCTTCAGATATCCGTTTTCATGGAAAAATTCGACTTGTTCTTCGCTCAGCCGGTACTTCTCCCAGTCCTCGGCCGTGCTTGGTCGCGCGAACAACTTCCCAACCGGGCAATTGTATTTCGAAAGGTCTTCCATGACGCTCACTCTCCCCAGCGGGCAACTCTGTGCTGATCTTGGAGGGATTTCCGCGCTGGCAAATCCGTTGCGTCTCGCACGGCAGAAGGGTACCATGCGCACAACCGGGGTCTAACTCGGAAGTCTTGTTTCAAGGAAGTACCGTGGTCACCCCCGCTCCCAAAAGGAGATTCCCCGATCTCGAGAATCGTAGGAGCCAAGCGATGAAGCAATCAGGAAAAAGGTATGGAGTGGAGTTTCGACGCTTCATATACGTAGTGCTGTGCGCAGCGATCTTGCTCTTCGTGGTGGAGAGCGGAGCGCAGGCGCAATCGCTGATGACGCGTCATGTGCGCGAAGCGACCATAAAAGGGCAGGCAAAATTTGTCGGTCGGCTCCCTGCAGCGCAGTCCATGCGAATCGATGTTGTTCTGCCTTTGCGCAATCAGGCGGAGTTGGAAAGTTTCTTGCAAGAACTCTACGATCCCTCAAGCCCCTCCTACCGCCACTTCCTCACGGTGCCAGAGTTTACTGCCAGGTTTGGTCCCACCCAAGAGGACTATGACGCCGTGATTCGTTATGCCAAAACGAATGGCCTCGCCGTGGTTGGCGGCTCCCGAGACGGCATGGATGTGCAAATCGAGGGTTCTGTGGAGAACATCGAGACGGCCTTCCACGTGAGCATGGGTCTCTACCAACATCCCACAGAGAACCGCACATACTTTGCTCCGGATCGCGAGCCCATGGTGGATTTGCCGTTTCAGCTCTGGCACGTCTCCGGCTTGGACAACTTTTCGATCCCGCATCCCCTGTTTGTCAAAAAGAGCGACTTTGCGCAGGCACACGGTATCAATGCGAACGCCGTCGTTTCCCATGCCACCACCGGTTCCGGTCCGTCGGCTTCCTTTTTGGGCAGCGACATGCGCGCGGCCTACTACGGCGGAACGGCTCTTACCGGCGCTGGCCAGAACCTCGGGCTGCTCGAATATCTGGGCACTGACTTGGCGGATTTGAACACCTATTTCAGTAACGTAGGTCAAACCAACAGCGTGCCGATAACGCTGCTTTCGACCGATGGGACCGGCACATCTTGCGTGGATTCGCAAGCAGGCGGCAGCTGCGATGACACCGAACAGACGCTCGACATGACTCAGGCGATAGGCATGGCTCCGGGGCTGGCAAGTCTCGTGATGTATGTCGGGTCCACGGATACGGCCATCATCAGCGCTATGACTACACACAACCCGCTGCCTACGACAATTGGCTGTTCGTGGGGCTGGACTCCCGCGGATCCCAGCACGCTTAACCCGTATTTCCAGAAGATGGCGGCGCAAGGGCAGAACTTCTTTGCGGCCTCCGGTGACTCCTCCACCTGGTCTTCGAGAAATGAGGCTTGGCCAGCAGACAATGCATACGTAGTTTCGGTCGGCGGCACGGATCTGGTAACCGCCAGCGCGGGCGGCGCCTGGAAGTCCGAGACTGCGTGGGTAGACAGCGGCGGGGGCATCTCGCCGGACTCGATTGCGATTCCTTCGTGGCAGCAGCTTGCCGGCGTGATCAACTCCAGCAATCGAGGTTCGACGACGCTGCGCAATGGGCCGGACGTTTCAGCAAATGCCAACTTTACCTTTTATGTTTGCGCTGACCAAACAACATGCACCGCAAACCTTTATGGCGGTACCAGCTTCGCGGCGCCCATGTGGGCCGGCTACATTGCACTGGTCAACCAGCAACTGGCAGAGAATGGACAACCGACCATTGGCTTCATTAACCCGACGATTTATTCGCAGAGTCTGACGTCCAGCTATGCTTCGGAATTCCACGACATCACGAGTGGAACCTCCGGAAGCTTCTCTGCTGTGACCGGATATGATCTGGTGACTGGGTGGGGGAGTCCGAACGGAACAGGGCTAATCAATGCGCTGGCTCCGACGTCGACGAGCCCGAACTTCAGCATTTCTGCTTCGCCGGGCTCGGTCTCAGTGGTTCAGGGCGGCAACGGCTCATCCACGATCACGACTGCGGTCACTGGGGGGTTTAATTCGGCGATTGCTTTGTCTGCAACTGGGCAGCCGACCGGCGTGACGGTGAGCTTTGTTCCCACTCCGATCGCCGCGCCAGGATCGGGCAGCTCAACCATGAGCATTGCCGTAGCTTCGACAACGGCGACAGGTTCTTACACCATCACTGTTACGGGGACGGGCGGAGGCATCACGCAAACTGCAACTGTCAATTTGACAGTGACCGCGGTGGCGGCCGGCAACTTTACACTTTCAGCGTCGCCGACCAGCTTAACCATCACTAGGTCATCGCATGGAACAACGACGATCACCATCCATCCGACCAACGGCTTTGCAGGCAGTGTCACCCTGTCGGCCAGCGGCCTGGGGAGCGGGGTTACCGCCGCGTTTAGCCCGAACCCAGCGACGGGCACAAGCACGCTGACTTTGACGGCCAGCAGCACGGCGACGACAGGAACCAGGACCGTGACCGTCACGGGCGTATCCGGGTCCCTTCGCCACACGACAACAATTAGTCTCAGGGTTCGCCGCTAACCTCAACCGTCTCCGCGGCGTAAGGAACGCCGCGCAGACAAATATCAGGAAGGAAGCTTTAGCCGGTTTTTCTCGAGTCTCCGTCGAGAATCCTGGTTGGAACGAAATTTCCGGCTACAGAGCTGCTTTCCCAGCAGAAGGCGCGGCGACTCCAATTTGTAAGCGGGAGTTATCGCGAAGGGATTGTTTACGAGTGGGCTGTTTTCAGGAGTGATCCACGCCCATCCCTGAATCGTCAGGGCCTGCTGATTTCGGGTTAGATCCAAGAGAAACGAGGCAGGTGCATTACGTTCACGGCAGTACAAAAAAATCGAGGGCGACTCGGTGTGACCGCGTCGCCCCCTTTTCGATTGAGTCGCTAAGTTTTCGCTTCTCGATCAACTTATTCGAAAGCGGCTCGGTTTTACCCTGGCCGCCTCTCTTAAATCGGCTCGTAAAGCTTTACTTCTTGGATCAACTCACGATCGCGGCTCGGTGTTACCCTCCTCGGATCTTTGAGTGCGCCGCAAAGCTTCTCGCTTCCGCATTCGTCCAACAGCAGCCCGGTTTTACCCGTTCCACCTTGAACTTAGCCGCGAAGCGCGCTCCACGTTCCAACACGTTGGAAGCTGGCTTGGTTTTGGCCTTGCCATTCCCTTTGCGTGAATCGCGGAGCTTTTCTTCTCAATTCAACTCAGTTAACAACAGCACAGTTTTACCCGTGCCATCATCTCAGAATTGACTCGCGAAGTTTTACTTCTCAATTCAACTCAAGTAACGCCAGCTCAGTTTTACCCTCGCTGCCATCCCCGAATTGACTCGCGAAGTTTTTCTTCCCGATCAATCTGCTGCGCATACTAGGAGGAATGAGAAATGTTGGCAAGAGTTATCTCACGAAAACT
>DATDHE010000304.1:0-11881 GCA_036521695.1 Candidatus Acidiferrum sp.
ATTTTCCAGCAGTGCAGATTTTGAGCGACGTTTTAGGGAGTCAGCGCGGAAATCTATATGCGCTTGTGCCGCAAGGAAAAGCGCTTGAGACGGGGTTCGGTATTGCGGAAACATTTCCGAAAGCCAGTGTGGTCTACAGCGCTGCAGTTTTGCCCGCGGAAGGAGATCCTGCTCCGGTGATCGCGGAGATGCGCAGGATCATGTCTGATTACGTGGCAAACGGCGTGCCTGCGGAACTCGTCGAAGCCGCCAAGCGCAAGGAACTCGCGAGAGTCGAGTTTCGCCGAAACTCAATTCCCGGGCTTGCGGAAGCGTGGTCGCAAGCTCTGGCAGCCGAAGGGCGGAATTCACCAGACGATGACGTTGAAGCTATGAAGCGCGTAACGCTTGAAGATGTAAATCGAGTGGCCAAAAAATATTTAGTGGACGAGGAATCCATTACGGCTGTACTGAAGCCGCTGCCGACGGGCGGACCGGTATCAGCGCAGGGCTTCGGAGGAGGAGAGCAGTTGACCGCCGCCCCCAAAAAGCCGGTCGAACTACCTGCATGGGCTGCGTCGAAGCTTATGTCCCTCGAGAAGCCGCGTCCCGAGCCTCTGCCCTCGGACGTGACCCTGCCCAATGGGCTGCGGTTGATCGTCCGAACGGAGAAAATAACGCCAACGATAACGGTTCAAGGAGAAGTCCGGAGCAATCACCAAATGCAAACGGAATCCGGAAAGGAAGGAATCAACGATGTGCTCGATGAGATGTTTTCGTACGGCACAAAGAGTTTGGACCGCCTGGCGTTTCAAAAAGCGCTTGATGACATAGCCGCTGAAGAATCCGCCGGCTTCGAGTTTTCGCTGGAAGTCTTAAAACAAGACTTTTCGCGGGGAGTACAATTGCTGGCCGACAACGAATTGAACCCCGCTCTTCCGGACGAGGCTTTCCAGGTTATCAAGCCGCAAACAGCGCAGTATCTCGCGGGCAGAATGAAGAGCCCCGGCTATCAGACCAGTCGCGCTTTGCATACCGCGCTATTCCCGGCGAATGATCCGGCGCTCCGGGAAGCTACGCCGCAGACGGTATCGTCACTCACCCGCGACGACGTCAAACAGTATTACGCCAAAACCTTTCGTCCCGATCTCACGACGATTGTGGTCATCGGCGACATTACTCCTGCGGAAGCCAGGAACGCGATCGAAAAATGGTTCGGAGGATGGAAAGCTTCCGGCCCCAAGCCGGAAATTGACCTGCCGCCCGTTCTTCCCAACAAGGCCTCCGCAGCGAATATTCCTGATCCCAGCCAGCTCCAGGATTCGGTTGATCTTGCCGAAACGGTCGGCATCACGCGGTTTGATTCCGACTATTACCCGCTTCAGTTGGGAAACCATGTGCTCGGCGGCGGATTCTATGCGACGCGTCTGTATCACGACCTGCGGCAGGTGAGCGGCTACGTTTACAACGTAGACGTTCACATGAACGCGGATAAAACAAGAACGATCTACACCGTCACGTATGCCTGTGATCCAAAAAACGTTTCGAAAGCAAGAGCGCTGATCCGGCGGGATCTCGTTGCCATGCAGCAGGAAAATGTGACGGATGGAGAGCTTCAGCAAGCCAAGGCCTTGCTGTTGCGCCAAATCCCGCTTGCCGAATCCAGCGAAACCGGAGTCGCCACAGGCCTGCTCGGACGGGCTGTGCTTAACCTGCCGCTTGACGAGCCCGTCAGGGGAGCGCTTCTCTATTTTTCCATGAGCGCCGAACAGGTGAAGGCTGCCTTCGCAAAGCATATCCGTCCCGATGAATTTGTGCAGATCGTCCGAGGGCCGGTGCCGCAATAACCCCACGCTTTCCATCCATCGGACGAAGTGCTGCAAGTCGAGCAGGGGTCGCTGTACCCCGCGTTGCACCGGCTCATCAAGCGCGTGCTTGACCAGGACATTCGCGAACACATTGCCAGGGAGACGCAGGACAACATCAAGCGCGGGATGACGCCGGAAGAAGCGAGGTATGCAGCTATGCGAAAATTTGGAAACGTGACGCGGGTTAAGGAAGAGACTCGAGAGGTATGGAGCGTTGTTTGGCTGGAGCAGCTCTGGCAGGACATTCGCTACGGGTTTCGCATGCTGCGAAAGTCACCGGGCTTCAGCGCTGTCGCGATCCTCACTCTGGCTCTTGGCATTGGCGCCAACACGGCTATTTTCGGTTTGATCGATGCCGTGATGCTGCGGTCGCTCCCGGTCGAAAATCCTTCCCAATTGGTCCTGCTTAATTGGGGCGCGCGCAACTCGCCGAACGTGCACGGGTACCAGTCGGCGGGCGATTGCGCAAACGATATGCGCCTCGGCGCTAAGAATCCCGGGGGCTGCTCGTTCTCTGAGCCCTTGTTTCGCGAAATCGCAAAAGCAAATCTTTTTTCGGGAATAGCCGCGTTTGCCAACTCCGGCAGGTTGAATCTGACAGGGAACGGCGCTGCGACGGTCATCAATGGCCAGCTGGTTTCCGGAGACTTCTTTCACACGATGGGTCTCAAAGCCGCCGCAGGCCGGCTGATCAACACAACCGACGATATGCCGTCCGCGGCACCCGTCGCTGTGTTGAATTACGGCTTCTGGCAGAGCGCCTTCGGCGGTTCTCGCGACGTTGTCGGCCGTACGATTGAATTGAACAACGTCCCCTTCGCGATTGTCGGCGTGGCCGAGCAGCGCTTCACCGGTATTACGCCCGGCAGCGACTACGACGTTTGGCTGCCGCTTTCCGACGCGCAGCGGATTACCGATACTATGCGCTGGCGAAACCGTCAGAGCGACGTGAGTTATTGGTGGCTTACGATTATCGGGCGGCTCAAACCCGAGACACAGCTCGCGCAGGCGCAAGCGCCAGTGAGCGGCCTCTTCAGCAATGAAATGCTTCACGGAGCCGTCCCGCTTTTCCATGAAGGTGAGGCGGCGGGAACACCTCCAGCGACGCCGATCGCGCCAATTGGCGGCAACGGTGCGAGAGGCCTGTCCGCGGTGCCGCAGCGCACGCCGGGGTCGAGCTCGGTGCAAATTACGTCCGGCGCCGGCGCGGCGATGCCGCCATCCGCAGGCAACAAGCCGGTCATCATGGCTGCTCCGCAAGGAGCCGTGCCTGCGGGCGGCACACGAGGATCCGCATCGGCTGACGGCCCAAAGACGTTATCCACGGCCGCCGACAATCCGGAAATTACCCTGGTGCCCGCGCAGAGTGGTTTAACCGGCAGCCGTACCCGCTACGCCAATCCACTGTACGTACTGATGCTCGTTGTCGGAATCATTTTGCTGATTGCTTGCGCGAATGTCGCGGGTCTGATGCTCGCCCGGGCCGCCGCTCGGCAAAAGGAAATGGCTGTGCGGCTGGCGCTAGGCGCCGGGCGCGCGCGGATGGTACGCCAGCTTTTGACGGAAAGCGTAATGCTCTCGGTGCTCGGCGGCGCGCTGGGGATTCTGTTTGCCTACTGGGGAGCGCACGCAATCATTTCGTTTGTGTCGAGCAATCAGCCGCGGCCCCTCGGATTCGCGACGGGTGTCGACCTGCGCGTCCTTGGATTCACCGTCGCGGTTTCGCTGCTCACCGGAATTCTGTTCGGCATTGCGCCGACTTTTCGAAGTGCGCGCGTTGATTTGACTCCGGCGCTCAAGGAAGGCGAGGGGAGCTCCACGAGTTCAACACGTGCCGCCGCAAAATGGTTCAGCATCGGCAATGCGCTCGTGGTGGCGCAAGTCGCGCTAGCGATCGTAGTGCTCGTGGGCGCCGGGCTTCTTGTTCGCACCCTCGCGAATCTGCGCAGTGTTGACGTCGGCTTCGATTCGCACAATATCCTGATTTTCGGAATCGACCCGACGTTGATCGGCTACAAAGGCCCACAAGCAGACAGCCTCTATCGCGACTTGCAGGGCCGGCTCTCGGAAACGCCTGGAGTGAAGTCCGCGAGCTACTCGATGATGCCGCTATTGAGCAGCGGGCTGATGATCACCGGCTTTCACTGGCCTGGCACCCCGCAAGATCAAGAATCCCAGGCGGACGCGCTTGGCGTCGGTCCGAATTTCTTCGAGACGATGCGCATTCCGTTTCTTATAGGTCGCGGATTCACTGCTTCCGATTTCAGGTTGTCGGCTGCCAACGACGGACTGAGTCCCACTTCGGCGCCGACTCCAGTGATCGTGAATCAGGCGTTCATCGAGAAATACCTCGGAAAGGAAAATCCGCTCGGTAAACAGTTCGGCCAGGCGGGGGCCAGTGCGGACGAACCTGCGAACCCGGGTTTCGAAATCGTTGGCGTGGTGCGCGACGCAAAATACAACGACTTGCGCCGCGATATTCACGCCATGATGTACATGCCGCAAAGATTTGGTGGAGCGTCCTTCGAGCTGCGCACGGCGGCTGATCCCCTGGCCATCCTTCCCGCGATACGCGAAGTCGTGGCGCAAGTAAGCACGAATTTGCCGCTCTTCGACGTGAAAACGGAATCCGAGCAAATTGACCGCTTGCTGTTTCAGGAGCGGCTGGTCGCGCGGCTGTCCAGCTTCTTTGCCTTGCTAGCGCTGGTGCTGGCGTGCGTGGGATTGTACGGATTGCTTTCCTACGAGGTTTCGCGACGCACCCGCGAAATCGGCATTCGCATGACGCTCGGCGCTCACCAGGGAAACGTGCTGAAGCTGGTCTTGCGGCAGGGAATTGTACTCGCGATGGTCGGCGCAGCCCTCGGCGTTGCTGTCGCTCTTGGTGTTACCCGCTATCTCGCCAGCATGTTGTACAACGTGCGCGCGAGTGATCCAGCCACCATTGCAGGCGTCGCGATTCTGTTAACGCTTGTCGCGCTTGCCGCGTGCTATATCCCCGCGCGCCGTGCCACGCGCGTCGACCCAATGGTTGCGCTTCGACATGAGTAATGACCGCTTTGGAGGACAATGGGATCGCGGCGATAACGTCTCGACCGAGGATCTCCGCTTGGCACTGCAGCGCTACGGGTCATTCTTTGGCCGTATTCTCTCGGTGTAGCGGCGCAGCCAACCTAATTCGTCCGTGAAGCAAGATTGCTACCTGGTTCGGGAGCGGCGGCGATCAACGAGATAGGCGAGCGCAATGAATATCGCAAAGTAGAAAATGGCGTTGACACCGATGGCGATGCGCAAGAACCAGCCGAAGGTCCAGGCGAGCGATTCGTGCGCGGCAGGCATCAGGAGTTCCGCCACCTTCAGACCGGGCGAGAAAAGAGAAACTAGCCAAACGGGAAGCGTGGTTTCTCTTGTGATCGCCGAGGCCAGCGCGAGGAACCCCACCATCAAGCCAACTATGGGGGGCAAAATCCAACGGAAGAAAAGACTCTGCTGCATTTGCATGGAGTCTATCAAAACGCATCCTGTATGGCGGTCGTGACCTGCCTAAGCCCGGTTATCGCCGAGCCTTTCGAGTTCTCATGCCCCGCATGAAACGATTTCACTCAGTTGCGCACTATGCAGGTAGTTAGGCCAATCCCAATTCAAATGCCTCCGTTCTAACCAATGGGGGCACCGTTGTCCAGGTGCCAGTCGTGGGGGTAATGGGTCGGGAGACGCGTGGGGGAGCGCTTCCGGGAGAGTTGTGCTCCCCTCGTGTTCCGCAGCCTGCACAACTCCAGGCGGTGGGGCGTCCCGCCCTGCGAAACAACCTGACAGAAATTCCATTTCTTTCGTTCAAGCACAGAAATAGCTAAGCGAGCATCGTCGCGCCGTCCTGTGGGAAGATAGGCCCGCCCCGGTTTTTGCGCGAGGCGGATGCTGAAATCCTGCCGCGCGATTGGAATCTCCGCGGTCATTTTCGAGGGGCGAGTTCGAATCAGCGAGGAGCACATTATGAAGCAAAGGTTACCGTGTGCGGCGAAGCGCGCGGCAGTTCTCGTTGCGAGCCTGGCTTTCTTCGTCGGAAATGTCTTCGCGGCCACCGTCGAGCGCTTGAAGGTGACTGGGGGATTCAAACGTATACTCCGCCAACGAACGGGCGCGGAAATGACTGGATCTTGCTGCTCGAGGATGTTTCAAAGGGCTACCAGCTGCCTTGAGATTTGTCGGCAATTCGAAAGACAGAATCGATAGGCGGTGCCAGGATAACAGAGCAGTGCTGCATCGTCCTGTGGGAAGATAGGCCGGGTAGTTCCATACCAGAGGCGCACGATGAAATCCTGGCGGGCTCTTGTATCCCTTGCATTCATTCTTGCGGCGGTGATTTTTCTATTCGAACGGCCACACGCGGCAGTTACGCGGGCTGCGGTTTCGGCTGAGCCGAGTTTACAAAAACAGCGCACTTCGCAAGAGCAGCGAACGCCCACGATTGAGGAATACCAGCCGAAGTCCACGCTCGTCACAAAGGAACACAAAATCGAGCGGGCGAAGTTTCCATTCATCGACATCCACAGTCATCACTGGAATCCCACACCGCAGCATGTCGAAGATCTGATCAAAGGAATGGATTCGATCAATCTGCGCGTGTTGGTGAACTTGAGCGGTGGAACTGGAGAGGAATTGCGGAAAACTGTTGTGACCATGAAGGGTCGCTACCCGGATAGATTCGTGGTCTTTGCGAACATGCGCTATGACGACTTGAACACGCCTGGATTCGGAAAGCGTGCGGCGGCACGGCTGGAGCAGGATGTGAAGAACGGAGCGCAAGGACTGAAGATTTTCAAGGATTTTGGAATGGAGTTGAAGTATGCGAGTGGCCAGCGCGTGCACGTCGATGATCCGGAATTCGATCCGGTGTTTGAGAAATGTGCGGAGCTGAAGATTCCTGTGTTGATTCATGTGGCAGAGCCCTCGGTGTTTTTTGACCCTTGGGATTATTCGAATGAGCGCTGGCTGGAGTTGAAACAGTTTCCGGGGCGAGCGCGGCCGGCTGCGGACTATCCGCCGTTTGAAACGCTGATGACCGAGCGGAATCACTTGTTCGCGAAGCACCCGAGGACGAATTTCATTGCGGCGCATCTTGCGTTTCATGGAAACGATTTGGAGCGACTGGGAAAACTGTTCGATGCGTATCCGAACGTGAACGTGGACATCGCGGCGGTGCTGGCGGAGCTTGGGCGGCAGCCGTATTCGGCGCACGATTTTTTGATTAAGTATCAGGACCGCATTTTGATGGGAAAAGACATTTACGAGGTGAACGAATACAAGTGGTATTTCCGGTGTCTGGAAACGCGCGACGAATATTTCGAGTATTACCGCAAGAGGCACGCGTTTTGGAGAATCTATGGATTCGAAGTGCCGGACGAAGTGTTGAAGAAAGTGTATTACAAGAATGCCTTGAAGCTGGTGCCAGGACTCGATGCAAATGCATTTCCGAAATAAGACCAGGTTTCACCGAGCGCATGCTCCGGAAGACTTGAGGTGGAGAAATGGCCGCAAAACTGGCAGAGCAAGAAGGCGCCCCGCCATCGCGAACAGCAACGCGGGACTATCAGGCCGACTCCTTAGTCCCGCCAGATGGGGTTTCGCTGTGTGGCGAAACGAAGTCGGGGCAAGGAGAGCGCCAACTCTGGCGAAACTTCTCGCGCTCCTCGGGCGTCATCTGCTCCCAACGTTCATCCATTCGTTGACGCATGCGCTCACCCATTCGGCCCCGCATATTGGAGCGAGGGCCATGATGGCCACCCCAGCCACCGAACAGAATTCGGCAGAGAGCCAGCAGCCCGACAGCCTGCCAGAAGGTAATTTGACGCCATCCGAAGAGGGTCGGCGCTAGCCAGTTCCAGAGATGCATCACCAGTTGGCCGCCAATCCAGATGAAAAGCGGGATCGCCAGAATTGCTAGTGGGGCCAGAAAAATCCATTTCTTCTTACTCATGTTGTGCTCCTCATTTGTTCGTATCATTTCTTTGCTTCATTTCTTCGCATCATCCCTTGGTAAGTTCGTCGTGAATGCTTTGCAATCGTTCGCGCAGATGAAGTACGGCGTAGCGCTTGCGCGACAGCAGGGTGGTGACGCTGACCCCGCTTTCCTTCGACAACTCTTTGAAGCTGCGCCCCTCCAGTTCGTGAGCGACGAATACTTCACGCTGCTCATCGGGCAGTTCGTCGAGCGCAAATTCCAGTTCATCCAGAAGCACGCTTCGGAAGTAAAGCGCTTCTGGTCCGGCATCGGGTGATGGCAACAGATCCTCGATCGGCAGCAGCTCGCCGGCCTTGTCCTCGACCACGGCACCGCTGAAGGCCACCGGCTTCTTCTTGCGGAAGAGGTCCGTGATGCGATTGCGCGCGACGCGAAAAAGCCAGCCTGTCACGTGTTCGATCGGCATCAAGAGGCGATTGGCTTCCACCAGTTCGTAGAAGACTTCCTGCACGAGGTCCTCGGCGTCCGAGGGATCGGGCACACGACTGCGGATGAAGTTGCGCAGCCGCCCGCGTTGTTCCGCGACGACTTCGGAGATTTGACGGTCTTGCTCGGTCATCGTGGCGATGCTCAGCGGCTGGCCCATCCCCTGCTGTAGACGAATGAGGGACGCGGATATTGTAGGGAGAATAGTGGATAGCAGGTGACGAGGAGAATAGCGGCCGGAGGCCCCCACCCCGGGTGTTTTGCGCAAAGAGTGCGGAAAGTATTGAGAAGATTGAGGATAGGTTTTTTGACGGTACAAAAGAGTGCGTAAGAGTATGAAAACAAAGGAAGACTAAAGCGGTTGGAATGATATTGGGTGGGGGTCGATGCGTCTGCTAGGGCTGTGGAAAGATGTGGAAAAGTCAAAACGGGCGCGCCTGGCGCGACCGACTCTGAGGGGATCGCCGCCCGGCATCGCCCGAGACGAAGCCGCCGAGTGCTGAGCGGGGGCATTTGTAAATTCCAGTGGAATCATCTAGACTAACCATCTAGGTTAATCATCTAGGTTGTTCGAGAGGATTCTGGCGGTGCAGACTGTTGGCATATTTGAGGCGAAGCAGAAGCTTTCGGAATTGGTGGAGCGGGCCTCGCGCGGGGAGCGCATCAGGATTACGCGGCGCGGCAAGGTGGCTGCGGAGATTGTGCCAGCGCAAGAGCAGGTGGATCTAAAGGAAGTGTTTGCGAGGATGGATGAGATCAGGAAGCGCTCCAAAAAACCCAAGAACGTGAGCGTGAAGAGCTTGATCGAAGAGGGAAGAAGGTGAGCCAGTTTGTCCTGGACGCGTCTGTCCCTCTGGCTTGGGTTCTTGACATCCCCATTCCCGTATATGCACTGGAAGTAAGGCGGGAGATGCTCTCCGGCAAACGAGGGTTGGTGCCGGCGCTGTGGCATCTGGAGATTGCTAATGGACTGGCAACGGCGGAACGACGGCGAGACCTTACTGCAGCCGACGCGGAAGATGCCCTCGACCAGATCATGATCACGGCAACGAGTCGTCTGGATACGGAGATGAGTTTTGTTCCTGCGCGCGGCGCGCTTGGCAACGCTCGTTCTTTCAAGTTGACGGCGTATGACGCGGTGTATCTGGACTTGGCTCGGCGAGAGGGCCTTCCGCTGGCGACGCTGGATAAGGGATTGCGGGCGGCGGCGACCAAGGCTGGCGTGGCACTGTTGAAATGAAGTAAGTAAGGCGGCGATCCGGTGGAGATGGCGCCACGCGCCACTTAGTTGTGAGGAGTTGGATTGGAGGAGACATTCCCGTGAAAAATCTTTTTGAAGCGGCTAGGGTGGAAGAAGTGAAGCAGC
This sequence comes from Candidatus Acidiferrum sp., assembly GCA_036521695.1. GTDB lineage: Bacteria > Acidobacteriota > Terriglobia > Acidiferrales > UBA7541 > Acidiferrum. The sequence continues at coordinate 9,662 of DATDHE010000304.1, forward strand.
GAATAGCTCAGATGAGGCCGGATAGCGAGCGGCTGTGGGGCACAATGAATCCTGCGCAAGCGCTGGAGCATTGCTCCCGAGGGATGGAGACGGCGCTGGGGGACAAGACTCCACCGCGGGTGTTGGTGGGACGGCTCTTGGGATGGATCGTGAAGCCGAAGGTGATGGGGAACGACGAACCACTGCGCCGGAATTCGCCGACGGCGAAGGAACTTATTGTGAAGGATGAACGGGAACTGGGAACGGAACGCACGCGGTTGTGCGCATTGATCGACCGGTTTGCCGCGGGCGGGCCTGCGGGGTGCACCACGCATTCGCATGCCTTCTTTGGGCGGCTAACGCCGGACGAGTGGGCGATCTTGATGTACAAGCATCTGGACCATCATCTGCGGCAGTTTGGCGTTTAGCGCCGGCGAAGGCTTCTTTTATCGGATAGCATCTTTCTGGCCTCAGCCGGATTACTCCATAACTTCAAGCCCAGCCATCCACCACCGACCACTAGAACGAACATAACGACTTACACTGGATAACCCAGGCGGTCAATCATGCGATTGATCGGGTGGTACATCCTTTTTTGGATGGGTTCGGGGTCGTCGGGCAATGGCATGGTCAGCAGCCTGCCGTCAGTGCATTGATTCTCTGTCAGAATCGTATAGCATATGGCAAGCAAGTCAATGGTACGCACGCGAAAACGGGAAGCTGGAATGGTTACCGTGGAATGCCAGACGGTTTTGCACAGCGTTCACATGGCTGAGGATAAGTGGCAAAAATAATATTGCGGGGGGACTTGACGGATACAGAAAAATCGGTATACTTACAAATGGCTTGGGGGTAGCTGAGCCAGCAGGGGCATCACAGTCGGGTCGAAGAAGCGTCTTCCCAGCGTAATACTAAGCGAAGGCCAAGAAGTAGATCCTATAGTGAGGTTCTTTACGAGCACAGGCTAGAAAACTGTCGAGCATCGCGTGGAGCCACCTAAGTGTGGGTGGCTGTACCCGGCGCTCGACGCCGGGTTTTTTATTTTGTGGAAGTGAGTAGTGGATAGTGAGAAGTGGGCGGCGTAAAACTAAGTCCTCCTGCGGTCACGAATTCAACTACCTCGGAAACAAAAGATGAGCTGGAAGGCAAGATCGCGAAACGTGATCGAGTAAGACCCTTCAGCCAAAACCCAACGGAATGTTGGGGGCTCTGACAAGATCAGGGTCACTGCTCTTTGACAACAGAAAGGCTGGCAAGTCCACGCCGATAACTTGGCCGGGATTACGGTCCCTGCTGGGGGTATGGTGTGGATTATTTACAAGTTTTGCTCGAGAATCGAGCAATACTGTGGAAGAAAAGGCGGCTTAGCCAATTGCTTGAAGACTGCGAAGTCGAAAGCCTGCAGCCGATACCTGAATGATTCTAAACAAATCAAACGGACTTTTTAGTGACCCATGCCCGGGTTGCTGGAAGATCGGTTGTGAGGAAATATGGAAGCGCAGAAATTAGGACGTTGAGTTGGAGCGAAGATGCCGGGTTAAGGCCCGGCGCTACGAAACTGCGAGACGGATTGGGTAAGTTTTATGATTAAGCTACTAAGGGCGTACGGTGAATGCCTTGGCGCCAGAAGGCGATGAAGGACGTGGCAAGCTGCGATAAGCCTCGGGGAGCTGCAAGCAAGCTTTGATCCGAGGATCTCCGAATGGGGAAACCCGACGGGATGAACTCCCGTTACAGCCCGCTGAATACATAGGCGGGTATGAGCTAACCCAGGGAAGTGAACCATCTCAGTACCTGGAGGAAAATAAATCACAGAGATTCCGAAAGTAGCGGCGAGCGAAATCGGAACAGCCCAAACCCAAGTGCTTGCACTTTGGGGGTTGTAGGACCGCATAAGTAGAGTTACCAAACTGACGGCTAGATGAACCTGCTGGAAAGCGGGGCCATAGAAGGTGAGAGCCCTGTAATCGAAAGCTGATCAGACTCGAAGCGGCATCCTGAGTACCACCGGACACGTGTAATCTGGTGGGAAACTGGGGAGACCACTCTCCAAGGCTAAATACTCTCTGGCGACCGATAGTGAACAAGTACCGTGAGGGAAAGGCGAAAAGCACCCCTGCGAGGGGAGTGAAATAGAACCTGAAACCGTATGCTTACAAGCAGTCGGAGGGCCATGCAAGGACTTCGGTCCTTGAAAGCCTGACGGCGTGCCTCTTGCTTAATGAGCCGGCTAGTTAATGT
>DATDHE010000305.1:0-16929 GCA_036521695.1 Candidatus Acidiferrum sp.
CGCACGATTTTTTTCAGTCCCTGGCCATCGAGAAATTCCATGGCGATAAAGGGCGTGTCCTTCGGGGGCCCTGAGCCGCTCGTCGTAGCAAATTCTTACTGCGGCGAGGGATATTAGCGCTGAAAGGTAATCGTGAGCGGAAAGCGGACGGTTACTGGCTTTCCGTCCGATTTGGGTGCCGTCGTCTTCCAGTGCTTCGAAGCATCTTTTACTTTTTTGAAGAAGTCCTTGTCGGTGTCGCCTTCTTTGTCAATCTTCACGTTTCCACTGGGCTCGACCGTAACCATTACCGTGAACGAGTACGGTAGTTTTCCCGGCTTGTTGGCAACATCCGGGAAATCCACCATGGGAGTTCCGACCCACTCCAGCGGCGCGCTCGCATCTAATTTTGCGCAAGAAACAGAACCCGCAACGGATGGTGCCTCCGCGGCACCTCGTCCGGGACCGCAAGAAAGCGCGGGCAACACAAGTTTTCCCGCGGTCTGTGTCAATGCTTGAATCGCGTTGGGAATAGTTGTCTTGACGTAAAGCGCTGCCTGATCGCGGAAGATCCCGCTGCCGCTGGCTATTTTCAGGAATTCCTGACTCACGCCGTGGTTCAATGCCTCGACGTCTTTCCTCTGCTTTGCTTGCTCAAAATGTTGCTGGGCGGTATCGAAAGCCGCCTTGTCGCCGTTCTTCTCCGCCGCTTTGCTGTAGGCGTCCGCAAGGCGCTTCTCCAGTTCGCGCATGGGTGCGGTCAGGGCAGGATCTTCGGCGCGCCCTCCAAATACGTGCAGCTCGTCTTGCGCACGCTGGATGGCCGCGGTATCGCTCCTGGTTTCCGCGGCTTGCGCATTGTTTTTAATCTGATCGAACTGCTGCTGCTCGGCGGCGTGCAATTCCTTCACAAGTGTTTCGTGAGTCTTGCTCCATTGCTGGGCAGAATCCGCCTGAGCCTTGGCCGCACGGAAGGAGCTCGCCTTCAGGTTGTCTTCGAAGGTGCTCACGGTTTGCAGCGCTTTCTCAACTACGGACAGTTGCTTCTTTGCATCGGCGCTCTGCGCCCCCTTGCGGTTTATTACCTCTTGGAACTGTTCCTTCGCCTCCGTCCAGCGTTCGTCTTTCAGGGCTTGCACGGCTGTGTCGTAGGTCTTCTGGTCGGTCCCCGATTGGCGTATTTTGCCCAGATAATTTTCCGCCTGCGATTTAAGAGTAGAGCCGGCGACGTTTAGATCCACAACCGCGCGAAATTCCTTGCGAGCCTTCTCAAAATCTTTTGCCTGATAGAGCGTCACGCCCTGATTGAAGTGATCCTGCTCTTGCTTCTGGACATCGGTCGCGCTCAATCCCGCTTTCGCCGTTTCCAAATCCCGCGTAGCGTCATCGAAGTGCCACAAATTCATTTGAATCACGTCCTGAAAAGCTTGCTGGGCACCCACGTAGTCTTTCTTGTCCTTCAGCAGCGTCTCGGCGTCGTCAAATCGCTTTTGTTCTTCCGCACGCTTCTGCTCGATTTGATTGACTTGATTTACGGCATCGGCTTGCAGCGGACTCTTGCTTTTGGCGAGTCCCTGCCAAATCTGTTCGGATTGATCGAACTGTCGGTTCTGCCAAAGCTCTGCGGCCTGCTGCTTCAACTTCAAATCGCTGTCCGACGGAGTTCCTCCATTTGTCTTGTGCGGCCACAGCGCCACAACGAAAAGCACCACCACCACCAGGCCGATACCTGCGAGGACAGGCGGTCGCCGCAGGATTGGCAGAATCTGCCCCATAACATCGCTGCCAGGTTTGGGTTTAGGTGCAGTAACTCGCGGCGCAGCCGCCACGCCTCCACTCGGGCGCGGTTCCACTGGCACGCCAGTCGCCGCAACGGCCTGCCGCGCAGCGGGGCCCGCAATCACGGTCGCATCAGGGGCAGGGGCTTCCGTTCTTCGCGCGCCAGTCTCTCTGCCAACGGAATCTGCGCGCTTAGGATCCGTTCCATCTTTTCGTGCCCCCGGCTTCTCTCCGGGACCAATAACTTTCGTAGCGGAGAATCCCGCCGCGGGGACATTTTGCGCCGATTCACTTACTTGAGTTAGATCACTCGCCGGCTTGGCAGCTGCAGGCTTGTCCTTTTTCGCGGTACCCGCTGGCTTTTGCACAGCTGTCTTCGCAGCCGAATACATCTGTGTTGCCGCCGGCTGTTGCCCGCTGGCAAGATTCGTAATTTTCCCTTTAAGCTCTTGCATCCGTGGATCGGAGGCCTGAAATATCTGCGTGGCCATCACTTCGTTGAACATCTGCGTGGCGCCCGCGTGGTCGCCTTTGTTCACCAGTGCCTGCACCGCGCTGACTTTCTTTTCCGCGTCTTCTTTCTTTTTCCGCTTTTCTTCCGCGCCCTGCAGCAATTGCGTCACATTCGGGTCCGCACCCATGGACTCCATGGTTTGCTGGGCCAAATCAATGGCATCCGTGATCTTGTCTTGATTGATCTTGCTGTTGATTTCGCGCACCCGCCGCTGCATCTCGTTGCGGGCTCTCTCGCGGTCGTCCTGCTCTTTCTTCAGTGCTTCTGCTTCCGTGGCCAGCTTGCGGAAAGCATCTTGTTTCGGGAATTCCTCGATTGCCAGCCGCGCGGCGTCCAGAGCCTCTCCGTAGCGCTCGCACATCAGGAACCCTTGGATCTGTTTTTCGCGCTCTTCTTCCTTCCGCTTCTGCTCTTGCTGCGCCACTTCTCCGCGCGCGTAATTCACCAATTCTTTTAGTTCGTACTCTTGCGGATACTCCTGCAAGAGTGGTTCTCCCTTGATTACCACCTGCTTGAACTTGCCTGCTCCCAGCAGACCGCGCAGGGCGGTGATTTCCGAGTCCAGCCGTTTTTGCCGTTTCTGTTCCTGTTCTTCCTGCAAAGCCAGGTTTTGCAGATTCTTTACGGCCGTGTCCTGCGGGTGCTCCGCGACCAAAACATCCAATATTTTTCGCGCTTCGGCAAAATTCTGCTGCCCCAGCTGCCTGCGCACTTCCGCCATCTGGCGTTGTTTCTGAAGTTCCGCCTGATCCGCCTTGGCCGATTCCTGTAATTTTTTCAGTTCCGGGTCATTCGGAAATTCCTGCAAAGCTGCCGCTATGACCGTGAGGCACTCATCGTAATTGAGTTCGGTCCAAAGCGTCCGCGCCCGGTGCAGGATTTCACCCAACTTCTTTCGCTTTTCCCGCCGACCCCGCTCTTCTTCAATCTGTTTCTTTAGCTCGTGCACCTGGAGGTTGGACTCGTCCAGCTCAACCGCCTGCCCCAATGCAGCCGCCGCCTCGGTCAACGCCCCTTCCGCCAATCGCTGCTTGGTCAATTTCAGTTTCTGCTCCAACTGCTGCACTTTCGCGGCTGCCGCATCTACTTCCGCCAGCAGTTTGTGCGCAGGCTCATGCTTCGAATCCAGCCCCAGCGCCGCTTGCGCTTCCGCTTTCGCCTCGCGCAGTTGACCCGCCTTCAAATACCCCGCGCCGCGGCTCAAGTGTTCCTGCAGCCTCGGCTGAATCTCTGACCGGCGAAGCTCCACGGACACTTTTTCCAACATGCTCTTCGCCTGCGAGTTCCCTACGTCGATGTGCAGGGCCTTGCGGAGGAGTGCATGCGCGCGCTGCAAGTCTTTCGCCACCACCAATTCTTGGCAATCCGCCAGCAACCCAGAAACTGTGGCTTGTTGCGCCGCTTTCCAGATCGGTTCGATCGCGTGGAGCAAGTCCTCCATCGACTGGAAGCGATCGTCGCTCTTCTTCTCCAGCATTTTGCTGACAATCTGCGCCAGTTCTTCGGTGCACTCTGGCGAAAGCCCCATCAGGTCCTCGGGCTTCTCGTAGATGATGTGAAACATCAGCTCGGCTTCGCTGTCGCCAGTAAATGGCCGTTTGAACGCCAGCAACTCGTAGAGCGACACGCCCACAGCCCAAATGTCGGACCGCGCATCCGCTCTTTCGCCTTTGTACAATTGCGGCGACATGTAGGCACGCGAACCGATCATCATGTTCGGCTGCGTCATCGACATGTCTGTGAGCCGCGCGATGCCGAAGTCCACCACCTTCACCACGCCTTCTTTGGTGACCATTATGTTCGCCGGCTTCACGTCGCGATGCACCACATTGTGCTGGTGGGCATATGCGAGCGCGTCGCACACGCGCACGATGTAACCAAGCTTTACGGAGAGAGGAAGTACCGGGCGCTGCTCAATGATCCGATCCAGGCTCTCTCCTTCGAGATACTCCATGGCGATGAATGGAGTGTTTTTCTCGTGTCCTAATTCGTAAATCGTCACGATGTTGGGATGTTGGAGAGCGCCGGCGGAACGCGCTTCTTGGTAAAAACGGTCCAGCAGATTCGTCTGTGCGCTTGGGCCACCGGTGATGGTCTTAAGGGCAACTAAACGGTCAATGAGCGGATCGCGGGCTTTATAGACGGCGCCCATGGCTCCGCGGCCGATCTCGGCGATAATCTCGTATTTGCCTAAAAGCTGCACACCCACACCCCTGTCGGCATGATGGTAACAAAACTAGGGCCAAACCACTCGTCCCGTAAGAGTACGAATGCCCTATTTTGCAGGTACCCAGAGGTATTCCTAAATCGCCTCCATTCTAAGGTTGCCCCACCCCGCAAACCATTGAAAACAAGACAGAAAATGGCTAATGACGAGATTTCCGAGGCCGTAGGAATTCGTCGCCGCGCTAACAGCGTCCGCAACTGCAGCTGAGTTTTTGCGCCTATGAAAGCCTTAGGGCACCTCGGAGGACTCCCCATTGATTCCGAAATTGTCACAACTTTTTCACACTGGGCTAGGGTCAGCATAATCCTCAATCTACCTAATATTACAAGGGATTGGACGGAAATTGTCAGGTTGCTGTGTTGGCCCTCGCCACAAGCAAAATAGCCAGCAAGTAGAAAAGGAACATCAGCGCCAGATAAGTTTTGGCCTGGGGCTTCGCTCCCTGAAATTCCTTCCACCCCAGCACTCCCCATAATGCGGCAACCATCGGCGCCGACTGCCCGATGGCATACGAGATGGCCACTCCCGTGAAATTGGCCGCCACCAGGTTGAACACCGTCCCCGTCCCCCAAATCGCTCCGCCCAGCAAGCCGAGGACGTGGCCTGAGGCTGGCCCGCGAAAAAACTCGCCAAAATTCACCGGCTCGCCAACCAGCGGCTTCTTCATAAAATAAATATTCCAAATAAAACAAGACAGCAGTGCGCCGAGCGTCAGAAAAACGCTTACGCTATACGGGCCCAAGGTTTTTCCGTGGCTCATCGCGTGCGCAACAAATGGAGACCACAGCCCCATCAGCACGCCCGAAACGATGCAAGTCGTGATGCTTTTCTTCGATGTCGAACTTGGCACCCTCGCCAGACTTCCGTAAGCCTTCCCATCCATGATCACCGCGATAACGGCGCAAGCCACTCCAATCGCGAGCAAACGCGCATTCCCCTTCGGCTGCTGGAGGTAACTCGTGATAACTCCAACCACCAAGGCAATCCCGATCGAAACCGGGAACGCGATCGCAAGTCCCGCCATGTCAATCGCCGCAACCAGCAACAGATTGGCCAAATTAAAAACCGCTCCGCCCATGAGCGTATAAACAATGTTCGAACCATCCGCCGCCCGCACGTTATTCAGAAAGCTGGACGCATCATTCGAAGTGCTTCCCATCGTGAATGCCAGCACAACCGAAATGAGAAATATTCCGATCGCATAGTCCCAATAAAAAAGCTCGAAACGGTAATTCTTCACTCCCTTAAACGTATTCGCCCAGGAGCCCCAACAAATGGCCGTCGTGATCATCATCAGCAGCGCAATTTCCAAACTATGCGGCGTGTACATGCTTTAGCGGCTCCATGCCCGAATAATGGCCATGCGTCTTACGGGTTCAAACGACTTCGTTTTTTATTTAGCTCGCTCGTGCTTATATGCGTGGCGACACACCCTGTCAAGCCGCTTTTCCTTATAGGGCGCAGCATGCTGCACTCCTTGTCCGAAACACATCTTCGTCCGAACACACATCTCTTTGGGCCTCTCCACTTCTTTTCTCCGTGACCTCTGTGATCTCTGTGTTAAATCCACTTTCCACTTCAATCCCACTCTCAACAACAATCAGATTCTGCGCCTCAACAGCACCAGACACGACTCCACAAACTCAACCTTGAACCTATCTCCACCACTTCCGCTATAATCCGCCACTATGCCCAAGCAATCCTTCATCGCCGTCGTAGGCAGTGCCAACGTGGACCTCACCACGTTCAACGATGTATTCCCGCGTCCAGGTGAAACCATCTTTGGCAAACGTTTCGACCTCGGCTTCGGCGGCAAAGGCGCGAACCAAGCCGTCGCCGCTCGCCTGTGCGGCGCGTCCGTGGCCATGGTCGCAAAAGTCGGCAGTGACCTCTTCGGCCCTGCGACTATCAAAAATCTTCAGTCGCAAGGCATCGACGCCAGCCACGTGCGCATCGCGGAAGGAGTCTCCAGTGGCGTCGCCCCAATTTTCGTCGAGCCCGGCGGCCAGAACCGCATAATCGTCGTCAAGGGGGCAAACGACACCCTCTCCCCGGAAGACATCGATGCCGCCGCCGCTCTTCTGCGTAAAGCCGACACCATCGTGATGCAGTTCGAAATTCCGCTCCGCACCGTGTATCACACCGTCCGCTTCGCAGAATCAGAAGGCATTCGCTGCATCGTTAATCCTGCACCCGCACAAGCAGTGGACTTCAAACAACTCACTGGTGCCGACTATTTCATCCCCAACGAAACCGAAGCGGAACTCATCACCGGCATGCCCGTCCATACGCTCGAAGACGCCACAAGGTGCGCCAATTTTCTTCTGCGCCAGGGAATGGAGCGCGTCGTCCTCACACTCGGCGAGCGCGGAGCACTTCTCGCCGGCCCCGAAGGCACTGAATTGATTCCCGCGTTCAAAGTTGAAGCCGTAGACACAACCGGCGCTGGCGATGCTTTTATCGGCAGCTTCGCTGTTTTTATCGGCGAGGGCATGCAAGAAAAAGAAGCGCTCACGCGCGCAAATCTCTACGCAGCCCTTTCCACAACCGCAGTGGGAACACAGAAGTCTTTTCTAAATCGGGGTGATTTCGAACGAGAATGGCAGTTCCACAGCACCCGCCTGTGAACGCCCCCATCCAAAGTGGTAAGATTTACCTTGTACCAAAAATCGACCTTCGCCTAAGAGAATCTCAAGATGTCCAACGTGATCAGAACACCCGGCAGCACTCGTAATCTCGACAAACACACTACGGACGCGGCCCGCATTTCTCCGGCGGATACGGCCCTCGCTAACTTGCGCGGCCGCGCGCTTCAAGCAAATAGCGGCGTCCCCCTTAATCTCGATTGGGTCGAAGACGTCCGCGTCAACACCAGCGCCGTCGAACGCCGCGCCCAATCGCTCGTCACCCGCCGCACTGTAAAAAAAGACTGGCAAGCCGCCTGGCTTCTGCGCGCCATCTCCTGCATGGATCTAACCACGCTCTCCGGCGACGACACCGACGAGCGCGTCCGCCGCCTCTGCGCCAAAGCCCGCCAACCCATCCAACACGAACTCGTCGCAAAACTCGGCATCGAAACGCTAGACATCAAAGTCGCCGCCGTCTGCGTTTACCACGTCTTCGTAGAAACCGCTCGCCGCGCCCTCGAAGGCAGCGGCATCCGCGTGGCCGCAGTCTCCACCGGATTCCCTGCTGGCCTCTCTCCTCTTTCCGAGCGCGTCGACGAAATCCGCCGCTCCGTCGAAGCCGGCGCCGATGAAATCGACGTCGTCATCACCCGCGCCCACGTCTTCGCCGCAAAATGGCAGGCCCTTTACGACGAAGTCGCCGCCTTCAAACACGCCTGCGGCCCCGCCCACATGAAAGTCATCCTCGGCACCGGCGATCTCCTTACTGTCCGCAACGTCGCTCGCGCCAGCGTAGTCGCCATGATGGCCGGCGCCGACTTCATCAAAACTTCCACCGGCAAAGAAGCAGTCAACGCAACCCTCCCCGTCGGCCTGGTAATGACCCGCGCCATCCGCGAATACGCCAACCAAACAGGCTTCGCCGTAGGTTTCAAACCCGCCGGCGGCATTCGCACCGCCAAACAATCCCTAGAGTGGCTCTCCCTAATGAAAGACGAACTAGGCCCCTCCTGGCTAAAATCCGATCTCTTCCGCTTCGGCGCCAGCGGCATGCTAGCCGACATCGAGCGCCAACTCGAACACCACGCCACCGGCCGCTACTCCGCCGACTACCGCCACCCCATCGCCTAAAAAAATGGAGCGAACTCTCTACACCGAAGCTCATTCGTCAGCGCAGAACCTCAGTGGTTGCGCAAACAGCAATGTAGGTGTCATTCCGGGGGCCGTTTTCGCCCGAGGAATCTGCTTTTTCCATGCTTTTGTCGCGTCGAGAGCTTCTGAATGAGCATCGTCGAAAAATTCGTCACCATGGACTACGGCCCCGCCCCCGAAGATCCCCGCGAAGCCCTAGCTTGGCTCGACAAATACCACCGCCGCTTCGGCCACTTCATCGCTGGCACTTGGCAAGCGCCCGCAGAAGCAAAATATTTCGACACCACCGATCCTTCCACCAACGAAAAACTGGCAGAAGTCGCACAAGGTTCCGCAGCTGATATCGATGCCGCCGTAAATGCCGCTCGCAACGCGCTTCCGCAATGGCAATCTCTCTCCCCGCATGCCCGCGCCCGCTATCTCTACGCCCTAGCCCGCCTAATCCAAAAACACTCCCGCCGCCTGGCGGTCCTCGAAACTCTCGACAACGGCAAACCCATCCGCGAAAGCCGCGATATCGACATCCCGCTAGTAGTCCGCCATTTCTACTACCACGCCGGATGGGCGCAGCTCCTCGCCCAAGAATTTCCCGGCCACGAAGCCTGCGGAGTCGTCGGCCAAATCATCCCCTGGAATTTCCCTCTACTAATGCTCGCGTGGAAAATCGCCCCAGCCCTAGCCACCGGCAACACCGTCGTCCTAAAGCCCGCCGAATTCACTCCGCTTACGGCCCTAGCCTTCGCCGAAATCTGCCAAGAAATCGATCTTCCCCCGGGCGTCGTCAACATCGTCACCGGCGACGGCTCCACCGGGGAAGCCCTGGTCGCCCATCCCGACGTCGACAAGATCGCCTTCACCGGCTCAACAGAAGTCGGCCGCGCCATTCGCAAAGCCACCGCCCACTCTCACAAAAAACTCTCGCTCGAACTCGGCGGCAAATCCCCCTTCATCATTTTCGAAGACGCCGACCTCGACTCCGCCGTCGAAGGCCTCGTCGACGGCATCTGGTTCAACCAAGGCCAAGTCTGCTGCGCCGGCTCCCGCCTCCTCATGCAAGAAAGCATTGCCGAGCCCCTCATCGCCAAAATTTGCGATCGCATGAACACTCTCCGCGTCGGCCCGCCCCTCGACAAAGCCATCGACATCGGCGCCATCATTGCCCGCGTGCAACTCGACCGCATCCAGCGCCTGGTCGATCAAGGCGTAGCCGAAGGCGCCACCTGCTGGCAACCGAGCATCCCGATGCCCTCCCGTGGCCTCTATTTCCCCCCAACTCTCCTTAGCAATGTCCATCCCACCGGCGTCGTCGCCCAACAAGAAATTTTCGGCCCCGTCCTGGCCGCCATGTCGTTCCGGACTCCCAGCGAAGCCGTCGAGCTAGCCAACAACACCGCCTACGGCCTAGCCGCCTGCGTGTGGAGCGAAAGCATCAACGTTTCTCTCCACATCGCCTCACAACTCAAGGCTGGCGTAGTCTGGGTCAACTGCACAAATCTTTTCGACGCCAGCTGCGGCTTCGGCGGCTACCGCGAAAGCGGCTTCGGCCGCGAAGGCGGCCGCGAAGGCCTCCTAGAATATTTAGAGCCCACTTGGTTCAAAAATGCCCCGCAACTCCACCCACGTCCGCTTGCGATTGACCAACCGCCGCAACAACTAACCGAATCCCCTGCCGACTCTAGGACGCCCCCGATCGACCGCACCGTAAAACTCTTCATCGCCGGCAAACAAGCCCGCCCCGACTCCGGCTACAGCACGCCAGTCCGCGCCGCCGACGGCCGTCTCCTCGGCGAAGCCCCCCTTGGCAATCGCAAAGACGTTCGCAACGCCGTCGAAGCCGCGCGCAAAGCCACCGCCTGGCCCAAGTCCACCGCCCACACTCGCGCTCAGGTCCTTTACTACCTCGCCGAAAATCTCGCTCAACGCCGCGAAGAAATCGCCAGCCGTCTCTCCGATGTTGTTGGTAAGCAACAAGCCGATGCCGAAGTCACTGCGAGCATCGAACGCATTTTCACCTACGCTGCCTGGGCCGACAAATACGAAGGCGCCATCCACAACCCGCCCTTCCGCAACGTCACCCTCGCGATGAACGAACCCATCGGCACTATCGGCATCCTCTGCCCCACCGAAACCCCGCTCCTGGGTTTCGTCTCCGCCGTAATGCCCGCCCTAGCCGTGGGCAACACGGTGGTCGCCATCCCCAGCGAAATCTATCCGCTAATCACCGCCGACCTCTACCAACTCGTCGAAACCAGCGACCTCCCCCCAGGCACGGTCAACATCGTCACCGGCCGCACCGCTGAACTCCTTAAAACCCTAGCCGAACACGACGACATCGACGTCCTCTGGTGCTTCGCCGACGCCCCCACCTGCGCCACCGCCAAATCCCTCTCCATCGGCAACCTAAAACAAGTCTTCACCAACGAAGGCCGCTCCATCGACTGGTTCAACACAAGTCATTCCGAAGGCCGCTTCTTCCTCCAGCACGCCACTCAAATCAAAAACATCTGGGTCCCCTACGGCGAGTAATGATGAAAGGGATCCTCCTCCCTGCGGTTCTGTTTCTGGCGGTTCAAGCTACCGGCCAAGTCAAAGTCGACGTCCTTAGTCCACGACTGCAATACCTGGAAGGCGAGCCAATCACCGTGATTGTTCGAGTCACAGACGTTGGCTCCGATCCCGTGGGCTATGACTCGTGCGACGGTCGCGTGGATCTCGTGGTTGCTGGCCAGCAAACAATCATGCCCCCAAATCTTTGGGGCTGCTTCGGAGGCGGCATCATTTCGGGAACGGGTTGCGGAATCGATCATCCGCCGATGCTGCAGCCGGGAAAAACCACCGACTTTTCATATCTTCTCCGCGACTATCTCCTCGAGCCCGGACAATATGTACTCCACGTCTCGGGCAAGGCGGGAGTGCGTTGGCACTTTGCGCCCAACTTTCTTCGCACTGACTCCCCTCCTGCGCCCGCTTCGAAATTCCATGATGGAGAACCCGTTCCCGGCGAGTTTTTTGACGAGAAGCTGGCACTCAATATCCGCCAGGCGGATCCCGAGGAGCTCAAGACGGCCTTCATCCCGTACCTTCGTGATGCCGCTTCATCAGACCAACAACTAAGCTATCCAGCCAGAGATGCAATCAGTGAGGCGGCTCCGCCATTCCTGGAAAAAACCATCTTCGAATTTGCATCCAGCCCATACACCGTGTCTTTCGCCGTTACTGGTGCGACGGTTCCGCCCAAACGGCTCAGTTGCAATCGACATGGCGGGCCTGGTGGCAAAAACACGCAGCATCCACAAAAATCTACGGTCCGGACGAATGCATCGCACCCAGTCAAGCATCCCCCCTGACATCTAGCTAACTAAGCTAGCCAGTAGACCGGTGCGTTATCCTTTTCCTTCTCTTCTTTTTCGGCGGGTGGCGGGTTTAGACATAAAGCGATTTGAGGCGTTCGCAGAGAGCACCTTCGCGCAGGCTCGGGAATCGTTTGACGATCGCGCTGTGCCTATCCCGACACACTGCAGGGAAACAAAGAACTACTCGAAAATAACCGTCTTGTTTCCGTAAAGCAGTATGCGGTTCTCGATATGCCAGCGCACCGCTGTAGAAAGCACCACCTTCTCGAGGTCCCGCCCCTTCTGGACAAGATCCTCGATCCTGTCGCGATGCGATATCCGCGCCACGCCTTGCTCGATTATGGGCCCGTCATCCAGAACTTCCGTGACGTAGTGCGCCGTGGCCCCGATGATTTTCACGCCGCGGTCAAAGGCTTGCTGGTGCGGCTTCGCCCCAACGAACGCCGGCAAAAACGAATGATGGATATTGATGATTTGCTGCGGGTATTGCGCGATGAAGTCCTTGGAGAGCACTTGCATATACCGGGCCAGCACGACCAGCTCGATATTGTTTTGGCGAAGCAAGTCGATCTGCTGCTTCTCAGCCTCCTGCTTATTCTCCTTTGTTACTGGAATGAGGTGATACGGAATGTCGTGAAAGTCTGCGTGCCGTTTCGCCTCCGCATGGTTGCTGATCATCAAGAGAATTTCGCACGCGAGTTCGCCGATTCGCTGCCGGTAAAGCAGGTCGACGAGACAATGATCATATTTCGAAACAAAAATGGCGACGCGAGGACGGTAATTCGACCTCGTGATCCGCCACCGAATCGAAAACTCCTCGGCAATCGGCGCAAACCATTGCGGAAAATCTTTCAGATCGAACTCGAACCCTTCGAGATCCCATTCGACGCGGGCTAAATAGAAACGTTCTTCCCCCGCCTGGTGTTGCTCGAAATGAAGAATGTCCCCGCCATGCCAGTAAATGAAATCCGCAATGGCCGCATCCAGGCCCTTGCGATCCGGGCATTGCAATAAAAGAATGGCACTGTTCTTCAAGTCGAGTCCCGGCGTGGCCAGTCATTTTACCTCAGTTTCCAAAGCTTCGCGCATTGCATGCCTCCGTGGCTATTCGCAAGCAACTCCAATTCGACTCGCTCCTAACCAGGCAAGCCACCAAACGCGGCAAGTGTAGCGCAGGGCGGAGCCCTGCGGTCTTTTGCCTTCATGCCGGAGTATGTCAACCGCTCCGTCAGTTCGCCTCGAAATTGCGGAGTCCGAGCATGACTTGTGTCTGCGTCCAAGCCCTTTAGAATCCCCATTTACGAGAAAACGGGGAGGGGGGAGGGGTAGGCTGCGGGGTGGTGCGGACCGTGCACACCCTTGACAGAATAGACGGGGGGGCATTCCTGACACTGCAGCGAGTGGCACAGACTTCAGACTGTGCTGCAATCAACTTAACCACGGGTGTTCTGCGCGATGCTCACTGCCCGAAACTGGAGGAAGACTGCGAAGCAGGCGCCGCCGGCGGGGCCGCATTCTTTATCAATATCGGCCACCGCGGAAACGCAAAATTCCCCGCGACATCATCTATTACATTTACCTGGCAAACGTAAAGTCCCGGCTTCAGCGATTGCAGAGGTAAATCAATCTGAAACACAACCGCCTTCCGGTCCGGCGCCGTAATTTCCGTAGCGGTCACTTGCTTCGATTCGTAGACCTTCACGTTGCCCTGCAAGAATTCAATGCTAGTCAAAACGTGAATCGACTCGCGAGTCTCTTTGGACCGCGGCGCCTGAGGCGCAGCCTTCGTCGCTTCGCCGCCTAGTGGCTGTGCCGCAGCAACAGGCCTCGCGGCTGGCGCAACCGCAACCTTCCCGTGCGCCGGATCATAAATCTCATACTGCAAATACAAATGCTGATCCCGCGTAAACACGTGCGTCACATTCGGCACCAACTGGGTCTGATCCTGAATCAACGGATTCGTGCCCTTTTTCTTCGGCGCGTTCGTCACCGGCGCCCGCAAGCTGCTCAGCACCACGGAACTCATCCGCAGCGGCGCCTTGCGCAAATCCGGCACTTGCACGTCCGTCTCAAACGATCCCATGCGCCCCGTCTGGTTCTCGCGCACGATAAATTTCAAATGATAGTTTCCCGGAGCAAGAACAAACCCTGTGTTGTACTGCACATTCTTCCGCCGCACTTGCTGCGTGCTGTCGACGGCCAGCCTCACCGTGTCGCGCAACTGTCCGACAGGCACTCTGCCTTTCTCGCCGAGCCGCACCTCTCCAATAATGTCGATCGTCGCGTTGTCTTTGTCTTTCTCCTGCATAAACGGAATCTGCGAACCAGGCACAACCAGCGAAACCGCCAGATAATAATGTGAATCATCCTGACGAAAATACGCCGTCCCCGCATAGAGCGGCACATCCGTCTGCGGTAATTCCGCCGCAAGTTCATCTTCGAGCTGCGCCTCGCGATCCGCGCGATTCAAATGCTGGTAGTCTCTCCCAGCGTAATATCCGGGACGGAACTCAAGTTTCACGTCCGCCCGATTCACGACGACCTTGAGCCGGCGATAACGCCCGTCTTTGAGAGGATTCGTGCTCGTGAATCCAAGGACGTAATACGCCGAGCTGTCTTTCTGCACCTGCGTAAACACGCCGCTGAAATCATTGGAATCGAAGAACGCCTTCCCGCCCGTGTCCGCTGCCAGCGTCGAAAGCGTCTCTTGCGAAGCCGCATTGCCGCTGAGGTCGTTCAAAACCGCCACGCCGTTATAAGCGGACTGGCCGTGTAAGCTTGCATTCTGCGCTTCACCGCCAGGAGGAAACGCCTGCAATCCGCGGACATCCACAGGATAAATCGAAACGTTGTTTTTCACCGCGGCCGCCGTAGCCGCTCGCAACGCCGACTGGTTGTCGGTCCCGGTCTGGCTGATTCCATTGCTGAAATAGATCAGCGATTTTTTCTGCTCAATTTTTCCCAGCGCCTGCATCGTGGACTGCAGCGCCAGCAGCTTCCAGTCCGCACTAAACGTGTTGTAATCCGTGTCGTCGGGTGTGAACGAGCCGCCAGTTTCGGCGGCCCCCTCCGCGCTCCCGGTATCGCCCATGGCAAAGCCCTCCCCCGAGCCGGAGGAGTACGAACTCAAAACGGAAAGTATCTTCGTCTTATCGTCCGTGAAGTCCAGGTCGACGCGCATATTCGTCGACAGCGAAACCAGCGCCACGATATCCGCCGGCCGCATCTGCCTATTTATATATTTCTTGGCCGAGTCGACGCAGCGGTCTATCTGGTCGGGCTCCATAGCCGAAAAATCAAAATACAAAACGATCACTCGCCGGTCCCGTGCGTTCATGACGGGAGCATCGCTCTTTTTCAGCACGCCTGCAGGTCCAGCCGTTTCCGCCGCTTCGCCCGTTACGGTTTTTTCAGCTCCGCCCGCTGTCTCCAGCTGATCTACGTTCTCAAAATCGAAAGTCGATATCTGCTGTTTCTTGCCGTCTTCAAATAGCGTGAAATCTTCTTTCTTCAAATCGCGAACGAGATTCCCCTTTTTATCGCGCACCACGACATTCGCCAGCACCAATTCGGAAGTAACTCGAATGGAAGACGCCGGCGGTTTCGTCTGCGCCTGCGCGTCCGCGGGAGGTTGCGGCTGGGCCTGTTGCGCAGACGAAGGAGCACCAAACTGCAGCAGCAAACCAGCACACGCAATGGCCGCGGTTTTTCTTCGTGTGGCAATCATGGACTTCTCTCTCAAAACCGGAATCTCGCTTGCACCGTCACGCGCCTCATGGTTCCCGCGCCGGTCACTTCACCAAACGTCGTCGAGTTCACGACCGTGCCCAGCGAAGTGAAATTCACCATGTTAAAAATATTATTCGCCGTAATCCGCAGATCGAGCGATCGGTATTCCTTGATCGTGATCGTCTTGTTCAGCGACATATCCACGCTCACTTGCCCGGGTCCTTCCAGAATGTTGCGTCCCGCGTTGCCAAAAGTGGAATCGGCGGCATTCACGCATGTCGCCGTTGGATTGCTCATCGTCGTTTCCGGCTGGCAGAAAGCCGCAATGTTGAACCACTCTTTGGTTGTCGGATCGCTGATGCGCTGCAATTCGCCAGGGACGACGTTTGCGCGCAAGGACCCACTCACGCCGCGTTCGATATCCACGGTCCCACCTAAAACTCGAATCGTATATGGCAGCCCGCTCGTCACCGTAAAATCTCCGCTCCATTGCCAGCCTGCGAGAACGTGCGACACAAAACCCTTCTGCAAGAATCTCCGGTTCTCTCCGAACGGCAGATCGTAAGTCCAAGTCCCAGTGAATTTTTGGCGCTGGTCAAAACTAGATAGCCCGCGATCCGCGGCGATGTCCAAGGGATTCTGGGCCACCACTACGCCACCGCCGCCAATGGAAGAGGCGTCATCAATTGATTTCGAGTAGACGTATGTCGCGGTCAGTGCGATGCCCCTGGCCAGCCGCTTGCGAAAACGAATCGAGCCTGCGTTAAAAACCGAGTCTCCTGCTGAGGATTCGTAGATGAAAGGTTGCGACCCGCCAGGAATCAGAATGGCTCTCTCGGTGTCGAGCCTCGTTCCCTTCGATCCGTTGTAGTCAATATTCATCAGAAACCCGCCGCCCAAATCGCGCTGTATATCCACGTTCCAAAGCTGAACGTAGGCGAGCCTGTAGTTTGGATCGATAGCAAAGTTATTCGTCACGGTGCCGGGCGCCAGGCTTGGAAAGGCGTTTGACAGATTGAGGAAACTCGACGGAGTTGCGGTGTTCGTGGACGTCTCTGCGAAAGGCGGCTGAAACGCAAAATTCTGAATCACAGCCGTGTACTGCGCGAGATTGTAGTTGAGGCCATAACCTGCCCGCACGACCGTATTCTTCATTGGCTTCCAGGCAAGCCCAAGACGCGGCGCATAGTTATTCCGGTCCGGATTGATCAGCGAATTCGAAGCAACGCCGAAACCTGGAACTAACTGGCCGGGTTGAACCGGCGCTGCCGCAGTGAAGCCCGGTGCGACATCCAGATTGACGATTTGGTTGTTCGCTTCCGTGAACGGGCCCTGGTATTCGTAGCGAAGGCCGAGCAGAAGCGTCAGGTTCGCGCGGATCCGCCAATCGTCCTGTGCGAAAAAATCAAAAGAGTTCGCGCGAAAATTATAAGTGTTCGTCCCGAACTGAACGCTGCTTTGCTGCGGCAACCCCAGGAGAAAGTCCGCGAGATCGATACCCGTGCCTTGCTGTTGCTGGCCGTTGACAGACAGCCCGGTCGCAAAACCCGTAAACGTAAAAGTTCCTTC
>DATDHE010000306.1:0-2937 GCA_036521695.1 Candidatus Acidiferrum sp.
AAACCTTGGAAATCGTGCATGAAGGAGTAACCCAGGCTTGACGGTGCAAACGCAGTTTCCATTTACATTGCCGCGGGGCTACGTTGATGCCGAGGGCAACCTTCATCGCGAGGGCGTGATGCGTCTATCGACGGCCTTCGATGAAGTGGCGCCCATGAAGGATCCGCGGGTGCAGACCAATCCCGGTTATCTGGTGATCATACTGCTTTCGCGAGTGGTCACTCGCCTGGGGGATCTGACCCACATCAATCCTAAAGTAATTGAGGGGTTGTTCTCGGCCGATCTGGCATTTCTACAGGATTTTTACCGGCGTATCAACGAGAACGGCCACAGCCGCGTGGGCGTGACCTGCCCGCAGTGTGAGGCCAAGTTCGAGCTGGAGATGAGCGGCGTGGGGGAATGATTGGCTACCCCTCGGAGAGGTTGTTCGAGGAGGTAGCCTTCATCGCCTATTACCTGCATTGGCCGCACGAACAAATCATGTCCCTGGATCACCGCGAGCGCCAGCGATGGGTCGCGGAAGTTTCCAGGATCAACCGGCAACTCAACGAGCCGGCATAACGGGAGCTTGATCCATGGCAACGGGCGGACGCCACGACCCATTCCTCAGTTTCAATTTTGCGGTAGAAATCAGCGGCGTAATTGTGTGCGGATTCAGCGATGTTTCCGGCCTGCAAGCCGAGATTGAAGTTCAGGAATATCGGGAAGGCGGAGTGAACGAATACATTCATAAGCGGGCGGGTCCGGCAAAGTATCCCTCAAATCTGATTTTGAAAAGAGGGATCGCGGACAGCACCGAGCTTTGGTCGTGGTATTGCGATGTGCTGCAGGGCACCATTCAGCGCAAGTCTTTGGATGTGGTGTTGATGGACAGTACGGGCGCAGAGCAGCGGCGCTGGACGTTCCAAAATGCTTATCCGGTGAAGTGGACGGGAACAGACTTCAAAGCTCAAAGTTCCGAAGTGGCGATCGAGACCCTGGAACTGGCGCATGAAGGCTTGGTCTTTGCCAGTGCGATTGCCGCCGCGCAGGTTAGTGTCGGGATAGGAGTGAGCGTTTCTGTAACGGTGGAACCCCCGGAAGTTGATGTGTCGCTTTCGCTTGGGTAGCGGAGGCTGGGAACCAAATGGCACGCGAAATATGGGGAGGCTTCAGGGGTTATGCTGAACCAAGAGGACCGATCAAAAGAGCCTGTATCTGGCGAGTCTGAAACCTCTGGCCAAACTTTGGACCTGGGGCAGAGGATTTACTCCAGATACGGTGGCTCACCTGGAGTCATCTCCCTGGGGCTTGGACCGGGGCTGGCGCGCCAAGTCTGTCAGTTCAGCGACCGCCTGCCGCTGCTGCGTACCCTGCATCAGCGTTGGAGCATTGACAGCTTCCCGTTTACCAGCGCGCCGAGCCCGCTATGGCTTCACGCGCTCGCTTCCCCGAAATCGGCGGAGCACTCTACTGAATTGGCGCCACGCATTGTCGCATCAGGCTCTTTTTCGACGAGTTCGAAATCTGAAGGTAGTTGCGGGCGTGCAGTGCCACGAGGTCCAGAAGTTCAGGTCCATCCACCGGCCCGAAACGCCATGACCGAGGTCTCGCACGTTCGCGAAGCCAACAAGGACTCGGACGGAACAAGTCTGACGGCCAATCGTCCTCACGCGGGAGCCAAGCCCGGCAACCGTGTTTCATTTGACAGTGCACGCGCACTTGCTCCAGAGTCAGGAATTCCTGTTTTCCCGACTGTCGGGTCTGCAGTGAGCAAGGTCGTGCATACTGACACGGCCCAGCGAGCCACGGAAGCGGTCGAACCGACGGAAGCGTTTTTGAGAGTTCGGGATGAGGCCACGTTGCCTCAGACCGCAGCATCCCGTGGACGCGAACAGTTAATAATGCGTGGCGAAGCTTCCCCGCCACCGGCTGCCGGAACGATTCTCAAGCCCGGCGACAGCGTTACCGACGCGCACGTTCAACGCGGAACTGTGGCCGAGTACAGCAAAGAAACCAAAGCGGTCAGACCGACGGCGAACGCTTCGCATCTTGTCCCGCAAAATCCTCACGCGCCAACCACCGGTGATGGCAAGAACCTACTCAACACCGAAGGCCGGGGCCCTAAGCCCACTCCGGGCCAGGCTCAGATGGGCCCTCCCATTTTCCGCCGCCAAGCGAGGGGAGCGCCTTCGCAGGCGAATCGGCAAACTGCGGTTCCTCCTGAAAAGAAGCAGGTCAGTAATTCTTCCATGGTCGGCGTGCCATCGAAGACTTCCGGACCGGCATCGCTTCGCGCGTCTCGTCCGCTGTCACGAGAGCAGAGCAAATCCGGGGGAGAGCACGTCGAGGGGGAAATGGTCGCCGGGAGTCCTTCGCCAGCGAACCCAGTTCACGTAACCAGATCGAGGGCCGCGACCGAAGTTACGCGAGCTGCAACGCCGAATCCCCAAGAGATACCAATACCTTTGACCAACATCTCGCAGGACCTCGCGGTTGGAAGTACGAGGAATTCGGTGACGGAAGCCAGCATACTGCCGTCGGTCGCGAAAACCTCCGAACAGAGTAGCCCTCGCCGGAGTGCGGCGCTCGCTCGTCGACCTGATCAGACCGACAACGTAGGACCGGTACTGGCGGCGAAGGGCCCTATCGCCTCTGTTGGCGGATCAGCAGCTCCGCCCCTTGTTCAACGCAAAGCGACAGCGTTGCCTTCGCCGCGGAGCCAGAGCTCCAACCTCGGGAGCCTGGTGGAAGGCGCGACCCCTCGGATGGATTTGCCAGTTGTGGAAGCTGCGGATTCATCATCGAAGACTGAAAGCATTCCGTTGGCTGTTACTCCGTCTGCAGCGGCGAACGCAGATGCAGTACGGAATCAGACCAGCGGCACGGGTCCGCTCGTCGGCGGTCTTGGATCGAGCTTCTCGCCGCGGTCTCCGGATGGCTTGATCGCGCATCGGG
>DATDHE010000307.1:0-5708 GCA_036521695.1 Candidatus Acidiferrum sp.
TCTAGTCAATTCCTTTTATTGACCGCTTAAGTCGTTTCGATCCAACACCATTCGTCGCCAATGTGTTTTTGTTTGGCCGTGAAACTGTAGCCGGGCTCCAAGAAATCCTGGCTACAGGGTCAGCGTAAGCCCTTTGGTGCAGAGATTTTTTGTGAACGATACATTCCCGGGATGGTAGAGTTCACGGTTACTTCTTGGTCAGAATGGCCGTTTGGCCTTCGGGTTCGAAACCCAAAAGACCGTGAGCGCCGATTCCTCCCGGAATTTTCAGCTGAAGTAAATTGGCGGAGAGAAGTGAGCTTCGCACGTACGCGCTAGGAGTGTGCGCAGGCGAGAAGTAAAGGGGTAACGAAGTAAGGGCGAAAAGAAAATGGCGCACAACCAAGATTGGCTGTGGCACCGAGATCAGCACAGCGAAGAACTGCTGTGCGAACGAGATGCCGGGATGGTGGAGAGCAGGGATACTTCTCGAAAAGAAGCGGGGATGAGACCTCGCAGCCCTGAGCGATGATTCCTCCCGGCTAGGTTTGCCGGCGCGAAACGCAGACCTGTGGGCGATTCGCGCCGAGGCAGAGGGCACAGACTGAAGTCGGAACCACTTAGGAAGAGGCGGAAAAGGCCGCAGGGCTGCGCAGAGTTCGCCCTGCGCTACAGAGTTTGCTCGCGACGGAAGATTGGCGCGAGGCTCCGAAGTTGGACGTGGTGTGGGACAGCGTTACTTCGCCTGACACGCGGGAGGTTGTGGGTTCGAATCCACCTGGCTGATGCGAGGCAGTAGCTCAATGGATAGAGCACCTAATGTCGCTGGGCCGGATGTTCCCGTCCAGCGGTGTTCGCGAAGAAAGGAGGTGCGACGTGGAAAACGTAATGTCATTGGAAGGCCCGGTGTTGAAGGTCAAGGGCGAATTGATACTGTTGATCCCCTTGGCGGACGGTGGCTCGGAGTTGATGGATTGTTCTCGCGGCATGTCCGAGGTTCAGGGAGAGTTTTTGAAGATTCTGATTCCTGAATGGCTCGCCGGAATGCTGCGCATCGAGGAAGGGGATTTGGTGTGCGTGCATAACACGGGCGGCAAGTTTCACATCAATGCGTCGCATCCGCGGCTGGTGAACTGAAACCGCGGCGGTACCGAGTGAAAAGCAGATTCCTCGCTACGCTCGGAATGACAATCGAGGAGCGATGAAAATCGGGGGGCGTAACGGCGACAGGTTTGCGCGCTTCGACAACTGGAGCGGCAAGGAAAGGAGGGAGGTCGAGATGGTGAAGATGAATGTGTGGAAGCGGATGTTCCCGGTGCGGACGCGCGAAGGAGCGGTGGCACAGCGCGTTGATGTGAAGGGTGAGCTGCGGCGCAGTGTGCTGACGTGTTTGCTCTGGGAAGATGCGTTCTACGAGAAGGGCAACGACATTGCGAAGCGGATCGCGGAGCTTGTGGCGAAGAGTAAGCCGGAAGATGCGGCGGCTCTGGCACGTGAGGCCCGCGACAAGATGCAGCTTCGCCATGCACCGCTCTTTGTGACGCGTGAACTGGCGCGGCGGAAGGGCGCGGGACCGCTCGTAGCAGAAACGCTCGAGCACGTGATCCAGCGGGCCGACGAACTCGGCGAGTTCGTGGCGCTCTACTGGAAGGAGATGAAGCAGCCGCTGTCAGCGGGAGTGAAGCGCGGGCTGGCGCAGGCGTTCACGAAGTTCGACGCCTACCAGCTTGCGAAGTACAACCGCGACTCGGTGGTGACGCTGCGCGACGCGCTGTTTCTCTGCCACGCGAAGCCGAAGGATGCCGAGCAGGAAGCCGTTTGGAAGAAGCTCGTTGAGAACACGCTCGAGCCTCCCGACACTTGGGAGGTTGCCTTGTCCGCAGGGAAGGACAAGCGCGAGAACTTTGAACGGCTCCTGCGCGAGGGGAAGCTGGGCGGCTTGGCCGTCCTGCGAAACCTGCGCCTGATGCTTGCATCGGGTGTGGATCCGAAGCTGGTGGGTGAGCGGCTCGAGAAGGGAGTTGCGCGAGCGCTGCCGTTCCGATTCGTGACGGCGGCTCGTTGCGCTCCGAAGCTCGAGGACACTATCGAAACTGCCATGCTCAAGGGCATCGCCGGACTTGAAAAGCTGCCGGGATCGACGGGACTCGTCGTGGACGTGTCCGGGTCGATGGACGGCGTGCTTTCGAAAAAAGGCGAGACCACGCGCATGGATGCGGCGGCGGGGCTTGCCATTCTGCTTCGCGAGAAGGCCGAGGAATTTTCGATCGCGACCTTCTCCGATGCTTGCGTGGAGCTTCCCCCGCGGCGTGGATTCGCGCTGCGGGACGCGATCATGGGTTCACAGACGCACTCGGGGACATACCTCAAGCGCGCGCTGACGCAGCTTCGCCAGAAGCCGGAGTGGAGCGGGCTTGACCGGATGATCGTGATTACCGACGAACAGACGCACGACGGAATCCTGCCGGCGTGGACGCCGCGGGCGTACGTGGTGAACTTGGCCCCGTACAAGTACGGCGTTAGTTACGGCAACGGATGGATGCACGTCGATGGATGGTCCGAGCGAATCGTGGACTACATTGCGGCGGCGGAGCCGGAAGCCGCGGCCTGACGTAGGCTACGACAACTAAAAACAAAGGCCTCAGGCCGAAAGCCTGAGCTACAGAAAAACGGCGCAACTGGGAAACTGGCTGCGCCGTTTTTTTGAATGGAACGGGTAAGCGAAAGCTGGGGGTTCGCTTACGTCGGTGCGGACATCGACCCGAGAAATTCGGCGTTGGACTTCGTTTTCGTGAGGCGGCTGAGCAAAAGCTCCATCGCTTCGACGGTTGAGAGAGGGCTCAAAACTTTGCGCAGGACCCAAACACGACTTAGTTCGTCCGGAGGTAGGAGCAACTCGTCCTTACGCGTGCCGGAGCGCTGAATATCGATGGCCGGGAATACGCGCTTATCGGCGAGGCGGCGGTCGAGATAGATTTCCATGTTGCCCGTGCCCTTGAACTCTTCGAAGATGACGTCGTCCATTCGGCTGCCGGTGTCGATCAACGCGGTGGCGATGATGGTGAGCGAGCCACCCTCTTCGACGTTGCGGGCGGCGGCGAAAAAGCGGCGCGGGCGCTGCAAAGCGTTAGCGTCAATACCGCCGGAGAGAACTTTTCCGGAAGGCGGCGTAACGGCGTTATAAGCACGAGCGAGACGCGTGACGGAATCGAGAAGGACGACGACGTCGCGCTTGTGCTCGACGAGGCGCTTAGCTTTCTCGAGGACCATTTCCGCGACTTGAATGTGGCGCTGCGGCGGCTCATCGAAGGTCGAGCTGATGACTTCGCCTTTGACGGTGCGCTGCATGTCGGTGACTTCTTCTGGGCGCTCATCGATGAGAAGAACGATGAGCGCGACTTCGGGATGATTGGTGGTGATGGAATTGGCCATGGACTGCAGGATCATGGTTTTGCCGGTACGCGGCGGAGCGTTGACGAGACCGCGCTGGCCCTTGCCAACGGGGCAGAGAAGATCGAGCACGCGGCCCGTCATGTTCTCTTTTGTGGTCTCCATTTTGAGGCGGCCCTGAGGATAGAGCGGCGTCAGGTTATCGAAAAAGATTTTGTTGCGCGCAACTTCCGGGTCTTCGAAGTTGACAGCCTCGACTTTGATCAGCGCGAAATAGCGCTCACCATCTTTCGGCGGGCGCACCTGGCCGGAGACAGTGTCCCCGGTGCGAAGATCGAACTTGCGGATTTGCGACGGCGAAACGTAGATGTCGTCGGGACCGGGGAGATAGTTGTATTCCGGCGCGCGGAGAAAACCGAATCCGTCGGGGAGACATTCGAGGACGCCTTCAGAAAAGATCAATCCATTTTTCTCCGTTTGGGCGCGGAGAATCTGGAAGATCAATTCCTGCTTGCGCATGCCGCTGGCGCCGGGAATATTCAATTCCTTGGCGATCTTGGCGAGGTCGGTGATGTTTTTTTCTTTTAACTCGGCGAGGCTAATACTCATCTGATTGCTTCCTTCAACGCTTGTTTCTTTCATATGTCCTTAACTTTGATTGTGTAAATTGACCTTCTTTTTTGCGTGGCCGCGCTGCGGTCTTTAGTGAGGTGGCGCACCGCACTGGCGGACAAACGAAAACATGCCAGGATGGGCAAACCAGACTTTCTGTAACCGGCGGCAGCGCGGAGCCACGACATGCAGGGAAAAGCTCGCAGGGCGGGCCCAAAACCACGCTGCTTAGTTGGTCAAACTCTTGTCTTTCTCGGCGCTGGCGACGAAAGGTTCCGCAACGGGCGCAACCTCGGGATGTGCGAGCGGCACGATCAGCCGTTCGAGCGCAAACTGCAACACTTCATCCATGGTTTCTACAAAATGAACTGTGAGACAGGAGAGGATCTCCTGCGGGATATCCGCCAAGTCCTTCTCATTGTCCTTCGGAAGCAGTACCGTATGCAAGCCCATTCGGTGGGCGGCCAGGAGCTTTTCTTTGACGCCGCCGATGGGGAGAACCTTGCCGCGCAAGGTGATTTCGCCCGTCATGGTGATATCGCGACGCACGGCGATTCTGGTCAGCGCGCTGACGATCGAAGTGCAGATGGTGATTCCCGCGGAAGGGCCGTCCTTGGGGATGGCGCCTTCGGGCACGTGCACGTGGATGTCGACATTGCGATAGAAGTCTCTTGCCAGGCCGAGCTGCGCGGAGCGTGAGCGCACATAGCTCATGGCCGCTTGCGCGGATTCCTGCATTACGTCGCCGAGTTTACCGGTGAGCGTGAGGCGGCCTTTGCCTTCCATCAAGGTTGCTTCGGTGGCCAGCACGCAGCCACCGACTTCCGTCCAGGCGAGGCCGGTGGTCAAGCCGATTTCGTTGTGCTTTTCGAGCCAGTATTCGCGGTACTTCAGCACGCCGAGGAAGTCGTTCGTGTTGGCCGGCGTGATTTCGGCGCTGACGGAAGCGCCCTCGGTGACGACTTTGCGCGCCATTTTGCGAGCGATGTTCTGGATTTCGCGCTCGAAGCTGCGAACGCCGGCTTCATGGGTATAGTGCCGGATGACGTGGAGCAGGCCTTCGTCGGTGAACTTGAGATTATTTTCGTTGAGGCCAGTGGCTTCGCGCGCGCGCTTTACGAGGAAGCGCTTAGCGATCTCGAGCTTTTCCTGCTCCGTGTAACCCGGAAGCCGCAGGATTTCCATGCGGTCCTGCAAAGGCTGGGGAATTGTGTGCAGCACGTTGGCTGTGCAGATGAACATCACTTTCGAGAGGTCATATTCGACATCGAGATAGTGGTCCGTGAATCCATGATTCAATTCGGGATCGAGCACTTCCATGAGCGCGGCGGACGGATCGCCGCGGAAGTCGGTCGACATTTTGTCGACTTCGTCGAGAACGAAAATGGGGTTTACCGTGCCGGCCTTCTTCATCATTTGGATGATTTGGCCGGGAAGCGCGCCAATGTACGTGCGGCGATGGCCGCGGATTTCGGCTTCATCGCGAACGCCGCCGAGCGACACGCGGACAAATTTCCGGCCGGTGGCGTGGCCGATGGACATGGCCAGGGAAGTTTTGCCAACGCCTGGAGGGCCAACAAAGCAGAGGATCGAGCACTTCGAGCAGCGCGGCGGACGGATCGCCGCGGAAGTCCATCGACATTTTGTCGACTTCGTCGAGCATGAAGACCGGATTCTTGGTGCCGGCCTTCTTCATCATCTGGATGATCTGGCCGGGAAGAGCGCCG
>DATDHE010000308.1:0-21345 GCA_036521695.1 Candidatus Acidiferrum sp.
CAGGGAGATGGCATTTATATAGGCTCTCTTGACGCGGGTGAAGGCAAACTGGTTTCCGCCGAGCTACAGGGAAATGTGTTTTTTGCTTCTGGCCACTTGCTGTATGTGCGGGCTCGCACTCTCATGGCACAGCCCTTCGACGCGGACCGCCTTGTGACCACGGGATCCGCCATACCGCTCACCGAGCAGGAGTTGGAGCAGCGTACATCCTATCCAATCTTTGGGTTTTCCGTGTCTCAGAACGGGGTCCTCGTTTTTCAGTCCGCAGCAGATTCAGCATCAAGGCTCCTGTGGTACGACCAGAGCGGTAAGGAAGCCGGCCAGCTCCCTGAGGTCGGTTACGCAGATCCAAACCTCTCCCCCGACGGGCGCTTTCTGGCTGTTTCGTCTGACGACCAGCATAATGGCAAGCACTTCATCCGGGTCTACGATTTCAAGCGTGGCATCAGTACTCGTCTGACTGGCAACGGCGATGAGCACTACCCAGTGTGGTCTCGCGATGGGAAGCAAATTGCGTACCGCACCGGAGGCATAGCTGGTGACTGCTATGAGGTCCCCGCCGACGGCTCTGGGCCGCCGAAGATTCTGCTGAAGAGTGATGTGCGTGCGGGGCCTCAGGATTGGTCTCCAGACGGCCGCCTGATGTTCATGACCATCTCGGATCAGCATCCTTTTCCTTCCTTGGCGGTCTACTCCCCAAGCGATCACAAGATAGAGCCATTCGCTGCCGAAGGAGTAGAAGCCAAATTCTCGCCGGACGGAAAGTGGGTCGTGTACGTGGGACCGGGGCGTGGAATTCTCGTGGAACCTTTTCCTGGACCTGGCCGGCGCACCCAGGTCTCCACGGGAACCGCCGCGCAGCCCCGCTGGAGTCACGACGGTCGGCAGATTTTTTTCATTCAGTCGGATAGAAAATTGATCGCGGTAAGTTTTGATCCGAAAACCGGGACGGCTGGCGCGCCGAGGGTCCTGTTTCAGACGCGGATTGCGGCCGAGCGCATCGCGAACTGGCAATACGACGTCGCCCCGGACGGCCGCTTTATCATCAACTCGCTTCCTGCAAATACTACTTCTCCACTCACGCTTATAACCGGTTGGGATGCGGCATTGGCCCGCCGCTGACCACCCAAAGATCTGGCCGCAACTTTTCGCCCTGATCGACTTGTGAGCGAGCACAGAAAAAAGTTTCCGAGCGGATCGGGTCTGCCGGGGTTACTTCCGCTTTGCCCATGATCCTCTCCCCGGCCGTGCTCTCTTGCACCAGCGCCTGGAATTGAAGGTAGCACGCTGTTAGTGTTAATCTCCGCCCAGCGGAAGTACCGCCCGAGGTCCGGCTACAAGATACAACGTCAGAACTTGAAGTACGGAGGAGATGAAGCCATGACGAAACAGCGAATTGGTGTGCTGGCTGTGTGCTTGCTGTTGGCAGCTGCGGGAATGGGGCAGACGCCGCCCGCGAAGCAGATGGCCGTTGAAAAAACGAGTGGGGGCGCGGCTCGCAGCGCGCTGATGATGCCGGGCTCGGAGCAATGGATGGACATTCCCGCGGCAGCGCTGGTAGGGACGCCGTCGGTGGAAATGGGCGGAACGGTAAAGATTGCGGTCCTACAGGGCGACCCGATGACGGCTGGGCGTTCTTACACGCTTCGTCTTTCCTGCACGGACGGGACAAAGATTGCGCCGCACTGGCATCCGACGACGGAAAATGTGACGGTGATTAAAGGCACGTTTCTGCTAGGAATGGGCGCAAACTGGGATGACGCCACGATGAAAGAAATCCCCGTGGGAGGCTTCGCGTCCGCGCCTGCGCAAATGCGGCACTATGCTCAGTGCAAGGGTGACGGCGTAGTGCAGGTGAATGGAATTGCGCCGTTTGTGGTGAATTTCGTGGGGCCAGGCGACCCGGGTTCTGCGAAGAAGATGAATTAGTTGGTCTCTCAGTGAGCCTGCTGAAACAGACAGTCCGGTTGATCGGCTAACCTTACCTTGGATTACTTCAGTGTTGCCGTTCGGAAGCTGACTGCAAAAAATGCAATCTGCTGAAAGCTCGGGTGGTAATCTACGCCTATAATCATCATGTTCGGCTCCTTTCTCCCGAGCCTTTGGTCGTCAAGCAACCACAGTTTACTCGGGTCGAGGAGCCGACATTGTTATGCAATCATCTAGAATTACGGATCGGCACTTGTCAGGTAACAGCTGCGGGCTAGGAACGGCAGTGGGAAATATCGCTGAAGTCGTTGACCTAGTGGCTGATACTCGGAAGCCGGCCTGCCAGGAGTGGACGCGCTGATGGGAAACCGCGGTGATGCGGGTATCATCGAACGCTAGGGATGATCAAACTCACGGCGGTACGAAAGCAGATGGCTCCGCTTGTGCCGGTGCTCGTTCTCGTTTTGCTGGGCGCGCTCAACCAGGGGACATCTTTGGGGTCGGCACAAAACGCGGGGCAACAGCGCTCTGCCGCGGGCGCGCCGACGTTTTATCGCGACGTGTTGCCGATTTTGCAGCAGCGTTGCCAAATCTGTCATCGAGCCGAGGGCATCGCGCCGATGCGATTCGAAACGTACGAGCAAACACGGCCCTATGCCGCTGCGATTGCGGCGGCGGCGCAGAGCAAATCCATGCCGCCATGGTTTGCTGATCCTCACATCGGGCACTTTTCGAATGATCCTTCACTCTCAACGGGACAAATCGCTGCGCTTGCGGCCTGGGCCGCCGCCGGGGCGCTTGCCGGTGACGCGCACGACGCCCCTCCGCCGATTCATTGGGCTGAGAGCTGGAGCATTCCGCAGCCGGACTTGATCTTGAAAATGCCGAAGAGCGTGACACTGCCTGCGTTCGGCGACGTGGAATACACCTATGAAATTGTAGCCACGGGATTCAAAGAGGACCGCTGGGTGCAATCGGTGGAAGTCTTGCCGTCGCTTCGGGCGAACGTGCATCATGCCGTCGTCTATGTGCGGCCGCCGGATTCGCAGTGGATGCGCCACGCACCGGTGGGCGTTCCGTTCTGCGCTTCCACGCTGACGGATCCTGATGATCGGAAGGGCGCGCATTGGACAGACAGCGACGTACTGCTCGTTTACGCGCCGGGGAGTTCGCCGGACAATTGGCCAGACAACATGGCAAAATTCATTCCTGCCGGATCCGACCTCGTTTTTCAAATGCACTACACAACTAACGGACACGCGGCCAGCGATCAGACCAGCGTGGGCCTGATTTTTGCAAAACACGCACCTGCCCAGCGTGTGCTGACGCTGCAACTCACGAACGACCACTTCGTGATTCCTCCGGGCGCGCCAGATTATCGCGTGGAAGCGCGCGGTACTCTGCCCAATGACGCGACGCTGTTCAGTTTTCTTCCGCACATGCATTTGCGCGGAAAACGATTCGAGTACAACATTATCCACAGAACACAAAATCCGGGTGCCAAAACAGACCCGGAGATGGAACCGCTGCTGGACGTCCATTATCATTTTCACTGGCAGATGAGCTACCGCCTCGCCGAACCGCGTTTGCTGAAAGCAGGCACGGAACTGCAGGCTGTCGCCTGGTACGATAATTCGCGGAACAATCCGCACAACCCGGACCCAGAGGCCGCCGTGCGCTGGGGCGAGCAAACCTACGACGAGATGATGGTTGGTTTTTTCGATGTAGCCGTGGCGGCAAATCTCGACAAGTCCAGCTATTTTATCCGGCATTGATTCCGGCCCTTACCGGAGCTCTCAAAAACGAAAGGAGCGAACATGGAAATCAGCGGCGAATATGTGCAACTCAGCGTCAACGACGGCACAACCATGCGCGCTTGGGTTGCGCGGCCCAAGGAAAAGGGCGCGAACCCTGGATTGCTCGTCTTCCAGGAAGCTTTCGGCGTGAACGCGCACATTCGCGACATCGCCGGGCGGTTTGCGCGAGAAGGCTTCGTCGCCGTGGCGCCAGAGCTTTTTCATCGCACAGGCGCGGGGATCGAACTACGCTACGACGATTTTCCCAGCTCGGTGCCACACATGACGGCGCTGAGTGATGCCTCGATGGCGGCAGACCAGCGCGCTGCATTTGACTGGCTCCGTGGTTATATCGGAGAGAACCTACCGATGTCCGCGATTGGTTATTGCATGGGCGGGCGCGCCGCGTTCCTTGCGGCCATCACATTGCCGCTAGCGGCTGCAATTTCTTACTACGGCGGTGGAATCGCACCAAACGCCACAAATCCCGGCTTGCTCGGCCGGGCGAGCGGTTTGCAAGCTCCACTCTTGTTCTTCTGGGGCGGACGCGACAAGCACATTCCGTCGGAGCACGTGCGCGCGGTGAGCGAGGCGTTGCGTGCTGCAGGAAAACATTTCGTCAACGTCGAGATTTCCAACGCCGATCACGGATTCTTTTGCGACGCGCGCGCCAGCTATAGCCCATCGGCGGCTCTGTTGGCGTGGCCGCTGACGCTGGCCTTTCTTCGCGCAAAATCATCCTGAGAGTGCGCCCAAAAGTAGCGCATCACCAATAAAAAGTCTTGAGAACAGCCCCACTGTCCTTTCGGCCAAAACTCTCTGTCCCAACGACTAGTATGCGCAACCGCTATTTGCTGTTTAACTACCGCAAGCTCCAGCGGGCGTCCGCGTTCTAATTACTGTGTTAGATTCCAAGATTGGTGGCAGAGCGGCGCAAAAACCAGTGAGTACACAGACACCTTACGACCCGAATCACCCGAAGATCAAGCGAGTGGAAGTGTATTGGCATACGGTGACGTACAAGACCGTGGCCGTATACGCGATTCTTATTGCGGCCATCATTTTCGCGGCGCTCTATCTCATCAAGCCGGACCTGTACATCCAAGCCTACAAGACGCTAGACAAATCGATCGGCAATGGGGACGCGGAAGCCGTGCCCATCTCGCAGATGCAGGCCAAGTTCGTCAACCTCGACGGAAAGGTGCAGGTAAAGAAAGTCAATTCCGTGCAATGGGTGGACGCCGATTTCCACACCACGCTGGACAAGGGCGATCAGATCCAGACCTCGGCCGACGGCGCGGCGCGCATCACTTTCGCCGACGGCACGACGTACACCGTGAAGTCCGGAACGTTTATCACCGTGGAAGAAAATTCGATGGGGCACGAGCAGCCTTCCAGTTCTGCGGTGCGCATTAACATCGGACAAGTTGACCTCAAGACTCCAAATTATCCTTCACCGGATTCCAAAGCCGCTGTCAGCATGGAAGATTCCGTGGCGCAACTGCATTCCAACAGCAGCGCGGCGGTTAAGACCGACCCGACGAACAAGGAAAACGAGATCGTGGTCTCCAGCGGAAGCGCGGAAGTCCAGCGCGGCCAGGAAAAGGTCGAGATCGGCGCGTATCAGAAGGCGAGTTACACCACCGGCGGCCCGATTACAAAGTCTGACGTGCTTGCGCCGCCGGACCTGAGTTCGCCTCGCAACTTCGAGCCACTCATCGTGGAAAATCCGAAAGCGGCGTCGATCCATTTTGAATGGAAACCAGTGTCACAGGCGGTTTCTTACAACCTAAAGATCAGCACGACAGCAATGTTTACAAGGACCGTGAAAGAGGCTTCCGGAGTCATAGGAACCGGCGTGGACATCTCGGGCCTCGATGGCGGCGACTATTTCTGGAACGTGACCGCCACGAACGCCAAGAAGGAAACCAGCGAGGTCAGCGAAACGTTCCGGTTTACACTTGTCGCGCAGGGAAAAACGCAGGACATGGTGCTGGAGATTACTGGCACGCAGATTCATGGCCGCGTCGTGGAAATTATCGGCCGGACGGAGCCCGGCGCAGCGCTCATCGTAAACGGCCAGCCCGTGCCGATTATTGCAGCGGACGGCACGTTTCGCCACTTTACAGAGCCGCTCGAACCTGGCCAGCACACTATCGTCATCATTGGAGAAAACCGCCGCGGCGGTACGAACCAACAGAAGGTGACGATCGTTGTGCCGAAGTAAGAGTTTCGAACGATGATCGTTTTTCGGTCAGGAATGAAAAAAGACGCAGGCGCGACTTTGCGCTCGTCGCCAAGTCCAGAGACAATGGTCTAGTTGGCCGCGCGGCGGTGCATCTAGACCGTCATGCTGCTAGGCAGCTCGTTGTCGGCTGGAGGGCGGAGAGGTTTTCTTCGCGGGGAGCGGGGGGATGAATAAGAACGGTTACAACCTGAGGTCGGTGTTCAGTTTGTTTTCTTCCGATCTCGCCATTGATCTTGGGACGGCGAACACGCTGGTGTTCTCGGCCGGCAAGGGCATCGTGGTGAACGAACCTTCGATCGTGGCCATCAACAAATCCAGCGGAGAAGTTGTAGCCGTCGGCCGCGAAGCAAAAGAGATGCTCGGCCGCACGCCGGGCAACGTCGTGGCCATCAAGCCTATGAAGGACGGCGTCATCGCCGACTACAAAGTCACCGAAAAAATGCTGACGTATTTTATTCAGAAGGCGCACAACCGCCGCGTGTTGGTGCATCCACGAATCGTCATCGGAGTGCCCAGCGAAATTACGCCGGTGGAAAAGCGCGCCGTACAAGACTCCGCGTATCGCGCACGCGCTAGCGAAGTTTATCTGGTGGAGCAAGCCATGGCCGCAGCTATTGGAGCGGGCCTGCCAATCGAAGAGCCTTCCGGCAACATGGTCGTCGACATCGGCGGCGGCACAACGGACATCGCGGTCATTTCCATGAGCGGCATCGTTTACTCGCGTTCCGTGCGCGTCGCGGGCAACGAGATGGACGAAGCCGTCATGCAGTACTTGAAGCGCAAGTACAACCTGCTCGTCGGCGAACGCACCGCGGAACAAATCAAAATGGAAATCGGCTCGGCGTATCCGCTGGAAAAGCCGCTCACGATGGAAGTGAAGGGTCGCAACTTGATTGAAGGCGTGCCTCGCACAGTCACTATTGACGACAGCGAAATTCGCGAAGCGTTGAGCGAATGCGTCGCGACTATTCTAAATGCCGTTCGCGTTGCCTTGGAGCGCACCCCGCCGGAACTCTCCGCCGATATCAGCGACCGCGGTATCGTCTTGACCGGCGGCGGCGCTCTTCTCAAAAATCTCGACAAGCGCATCCGCGAAGAGACCGGTCTGCCGGTTTCAATTGCCGACGACCCGCTGGCATCGGTCGTACTTGGCACAGGAAAAATGCTGAGCGATTTCAAGTTGCTGCGGCAGGTTTGCATCGACTAACGGATTTCTCGGTATAACGCGATTGCAGAGATTCTGAACCGCACAGGGCAAGGTCTGTGCTACTGGACTCCATGGTTGGCATCCCCTCTCGTCATAGGTCGATTTTCCTGCTCGGCGGCGTCGTGCTCCTGCAGGTGCTGCTGCTTGCTGTGCAAATCAAGCGCGACTCACAGGGCCGCCTCATCCGCGTCTGGACGGTTGGCGCAGTATCGCCGTTCGAACGCGCCGGCGCTCATGGGGTCAGCCACATTCGCGACACCTGGAATCACTATTTCGCGCTCCAGAACACTTCGCGCGAAAACGAAGAATTGAAGCGTGAAAACGGCGCGCTGAAACTACAGATCACACAGCTCCAGAGCAAAGCCGGCGAAGCCGACCGCCTTGCCGCGCTATTGAAGTTCCGGCAGACGAATGTGGACGTCCCCATGATTAGCGCGCGAGTAATCGGCGGAAGCGCGGACTCCGCCAGCCAAACCATATATCTCGACCGCGGCGAGCGCGACGGCATCCGCCGCAACATGGGCGTCATCACGCCCGACGGGGTCGTCGGCAAAGTCATCGAATCCTACAAGGACACTGCGCAGGTTTTGCTGCTGACGGATAAAGACAGCGGTGTGGGTGCCATGCTTGTCGATTCGCGCCTCCAGGGCCCGGTTGGCGGCACGGGCGAGCCGCTGCTGGTCATGAAGTACATCCCCAACGACGACAACGTAAACTCCGGAGAGCGCGTGGTCACCAGCGGCATGGATCGCATCTTCCCGCGCGACCTGCCTGTGGGGACCATCGCCGAAATCAAACCAGGCATCCCGTTCAAACAGCTTCGCGTGAAGCCCGCCGCGAGCCTCGAACGGCTCGAAGAGGTCTTCGTCCTGCTGACCATGAAACCGCTCGAGTTGAAGCAAGAGTCTCCGGCGCCCAGCTCCGCAGCGCCGCCGTCAGCTGCTCCTTCCGCTGCCGCAGCCAACCCAGCGTCGCCCGAGAAACCATGAACGACACTTACGACATTCGCGGCAGCGAACTGCACATCGAGGTGCACAAGTTTCGCGCGGGCGCGATTATCCTGGCTACCGCTTTCGCCCTTGTGTTGCAGGCTTTTCTTCCCATCTATTTCCCGAAAGCCGCGATTCTGGATCTTCCGCTGCTCATCGTCATCTATTTCGGTTTGAGCCGACGAAATCCTTCCACCGGCTTGCTTCTGGGCATGGCGATCGGCATTTTGCAAGACAGCCTCAGCGGCCCGACCGTTCCCCTCGGTCTCTACGGCATCGCGAAAACCATCATCGGCTACCTCGCTTCTTCGATCGGCGCGCGCCTCGATACGGAACATCCCGCAGCGCGCTTCGCTTTGACAATCTCTTTCTTTGCCGTTCATCAAGGAATCATCGCGCTGACGCGGCGTCTCCTTCTTTCTCAGCCCGAGCCATGGTTTACTATGCATCTCGGCATCGCCGCCCTCGTCAACGCCTTGGTCGCCGTCTTCCTCTTCATGCTCCTCGACCGCCTCCGCAAACCTTCCTAGCCTTACTGGCCTAATAGAAATTGCTTGAAGTCGTCGTAAGCGCTGGACATCGGCAGTGACAATTTCTCGCGCTTCAAGTGGGCGGCGAGGCGATCGGGCAGCGGCGGCGCCGCGCCAATCGCTCGCTTCACGACGTCGGCGAATTTGGCTGGATGAGCCGTGGCAAGCACCAATCCTTGGGCAGGCTCGGAATGTTCGCGCTTGTAAGCCTCCCAGCCAAGGACGCCGACGGCAGTGTGTGGATCGGCGATATAGCCGAAGCGCTCGTGGAGCGCCTTCATCTCCTGCAGCGTCTCTTCATCCGTCGCGGCGTGGCCCCAGATTTCGCGGCGCACGTACTCGATACGGCCGCGGCACAAATCCAGCAAGCGCGGAAAATTGTTCGGGTTCCCGACGTCCATGGCGTTTGAAAACGTCTGCGTCGCCGCTCGCCGATGAAATTCCCCTGAACGCAAATATTCCGGCACGACATCGTTGGCATTTGTCGAGGCCACGTACATGGCCACCGGCAAGCCGATCCGCTTGGCAAAAAGTCCCGCAGTCAAGTTGCCAAAATTCCCGCTAGGCACCGACACAATCAGCGGCACCGACGCCACCGGCAACTGCCGGTACGCAGCCAGGTGATAAAACATCTGCGGCAACAGCCGCCCGATATTGATCGAATTCGCGGAAGTCAGAAACGCGCGCTGGTTCAGCTCGACATCCGTAAACGCCTGCTTTACCAGCCGCTGGCAGTCGTCGAAGCTCCCCGCCACTTCGAGCGCGGTGATATTTTCGCCCAGCGTCGTGAATTGCTTCTCCTGCGCTTCGCTGATGCGCTTCGAAGGATAGAGAATCACCACGCGAATTCCCGGCACGCCGAGAAATCCATGCGCCACCGCGCTTCCCGTATCGCCGGAAGTCGCCACAAGCACCCTCAGCGGCCGCGTTTCGCCGCGCACAAAATAACCCATCAGCCGCGCCATAAACCGCGCACCAAAATCCTTGAACGCCAAAGTCGGACCGTGAAACAACTCGAGAATGTGCAAACCGGGTGACAGCGACGCCAGCTTCACCGGAAAATTGATAGCCTCCGCAACGATTTGCCAAAGCAACTCTTCCGGCACATCCGGCGAAGCGAAAGGCTTCACCACGCGAAAACAAACTTCCGTGAACGGTAACTTGCGGAACTCTTCCAGTTCTTGAGGCGAACGCCGCGCAAGTTCCACCGGCAAATAGAGCCCGCCGTCGGGCGCAAGCCCTCGCAGCACGGCACCGCGCAAAGAAGTCAGAGGCGCCTTGCGTCCAGTGCTCCGGTATCTCATCGCCCGCGCTCTACCTGGCCGCGAATTTTCGAAAGAAACGCCGCCGGATCAAAAGCAGAATCTCGCAGCTCGGCCACTTGCAGCGTGCAATGCGCCAAAGCTTCATAACTCTGCCGCCGCGCAGAAATCAGCGTGGGATAACACCGCGCAACGGTTTCTCGCGGCGATTCTCCGCGTCTTGCTTGGAAAGCGCCGCGCCACAGCACCGGCTTAGGATCGCCCAGATACCGCTCGATCAAAAGCTGCTGCTCTTCCGCCGACGCAGCCAAATACACCACGGTCATCCGCCGCCGAAGGCGCAGCAACAAATTATTCCCCGTATAGATGACGCTACCAGTGGTATCGAGCACCAGCGGTCTATCAGGTTGGCGCTCCAGGGAGGTCAGCACCTCGCCCAGCGTGTGAATCTCTTCCTCCAGGTACTGCGACTCGCGTTCCGCATATTTCGGATTGTCCGGCCAGCCCATCCATGCCGCCACGCCGTTGATCCCGGAATACTCGCCAGCCGCCAGCCGCAAAGCTAGCTTCTCCTCGATGCGGTCGTCGCAAGAAATAGCGGTCCATCCTTCGGCAGCTAACTTCTTTGTCCAGAAGGTTTTTCCAGCGCCAGACATTCCAACAAGAGCCAAACGCAGGGGTGAGGAGGGTTCGCTTTGCATGAGAACAGTCCAAATACGATAACGCGCGCCGCAGTTAACGAGCAAGCCTCCGCAACAAAGTCGTTCCAATCCTCAAGCAGATGGGGCCAAAAAAAACATTCTTGCCAAAGAAACAAATTCTATGAAACATTTCTTTCCCCTAAACGTCTTATGGATAAGGGGGAGGGCCCTCCATGAAAGAAAAGCGCGAAGACCCCGGCGATCTCCTCCAGGGAACGCTGGACCTGCTGATTCTGAAAGCTTTAGCGCGCGGCGCCATGCACGGCTACGGCGTTGCAGAGTGGATTCACCAGACTTCCGAAGACGTCCTAAAGGTAGAAGAAGGCGCGCTCTATCCCGCGTTGCATCGCCTCGAATTACGGGGCCTGCTCGCCGCCGAATGGGGCACCTCCGACAACAATCGCCGTGCAAAGTTCTATTCCCTGACCGCGACGGGCCGGAAACAGTTGGCGCAAGAAACCGAGTTCTGGCAACGAATTTCGGGTGCTGTCGCGCGAATACTCCAAACGGCTTAGCCCGCGCGTGAGGAAACCATGCTTTCGGAGTGGCGGAACAAGACCTGGCTGCGAATAAAAACTCTCTGGAACCGATCGCAACTCGATCACGATCTGGACGAGGAAATCGCGTTTCACCTCGCCATGCGCGAAGAAAAAAACCGCCTCGCCGGAATCGCTCCCGAAGAGTCCCACTACGCCGCGCGGCGCAATTTCGGCAACCCAGCCACAATAAAAGAACGGAATCGCGAATTCTGGACGTTTGCCTCGTTCGAAGGATTTTTGCAAGACATTCGCTTTGCCCTCCGCATGCTCCGCAAGAACCCTGGTTTCACGGCGGTTGCTGTTCTGACCCTCGCTCTCGGCATTGGCGCGAATACCGCAATCTTCAGCGTCGTCAACGGCGTTCTTCTTAATCCCCTCCCCTACAAGGATCCCCAGCAACTCGTCGCCGCCCGCCATACCGATTCGCTGCTGGATGTCATCGATATCCAGCGGCTGACGCGCTCCTTCGTGCAAGGCGGCGCGATCGACACCGAAGACATGGACTACACCAGCGGAGCCGAACCCGTGCAGATTCAAGCGGGTTATGTCGACGCCGGGTTCCTCGAAACCCTTGGGATTCCGCCGATGCTCGGCCGCCTCATTTCTCCAGAAGAAGACGTCAAGGGTGGCCCTCGCGTTATCGTCGTGAGCTATGCGTTCTGGAAAAATTTTCTGAACAGCGATTCACAAGCCGTTGGAAAAGCAATCATGCTCAGTGGAAGCAGCTACACCGTAATCGGCGTGATGCCCGCCAGTTTCGCGCTGCCGCAATACCACGCCGATGTCTTCGCTTCGCTCTGGGTCGCCTATCCGGAAGCGGCCGCCTTCCGCGGCGTTCATTTCATGAATTCCTACTGGCGTTTGAAACCGGGCTCGACGCTCGCGCAGGCCCAAGCAGACATTCTCGCCATCGACCGCCATCTCGCCGAGCAATACCCCGACACGGAACGAAACCGTCAAACGCAGCTTGTCCCGCTGCAGGAATTTGTGATCGGCCACGTTCGCACTGCGCTGCTGGTTCTGTTCGGAGCCGTTGGTTTTGTCCTGCTCATAGCCTGCGCAAATTTCGCAGGCTTGTTGGTCGCCCGCACCATGTCGCGCCGTCCGGAGCTTGTGATTCGCGCGGCGCTCGGAGCGGGAAAGCCACGCCTGATTCGCCAAGCCTTGGTCGAGAGCGCGCTTCTCGCAGTTCTCGGCGGCGCTGCGGGCCTCCTTCTCGCCGAATGGGGCACGAGACTTCTCTTGTCGCTCAAACCCGCCGCGCTCGCACGTTTCACCGGCGTTCAACTTGACGCCCGCGTTCTCATTTTCGTCTTCGGCATTTCGGTGTTTACTGGCATCGTCTTCGGCATCGTGCCAGCTTGGTCCGCCGCCAGCGCCGACTTCGCCGAAGCGCTAAGGGACGGCGGAAGCCGCGCCACTGCTGGCCCCTCAAGTCAAGTTCTGCGAAAGCTGCTCGTCACTGCTGAATTTGCTCTCGCGCTGGTGCTCCTGGTCGGAGCAGGGTTGCTCATAAAAGGATTCTCTCGCTTGAGCGCTGTAAACCCTGGCTTCAATCCGAGAAACGTAATGTCCATGCATCTCCAGATGCCCGCCACACGCTACGCCGAGATTCCGCGGCAAACGCAATTCCGCCGCGACCTCCTCGCACGGCTCAATTCCCTTCCGGGCTTGGAAGCCGCGATGGTCACGGACATTCCCTTCGGCGGAAATTATCTCAATCACAGCATCGTCATCGACGGCCGCCCGCCGATCCTCGTTGGCGCGGAGCCTCACGTACAAACTCTCTCCGTGATGGGTGGTTACTTCCGCGTGATGCAAATTGTCATTCGCGCCGGCCGCAGCTTCACCGACGAGGATCGCGAAGGCCAGCCGCTTGTGGCCATCGTCAACGAAAAATTTGTAGAGCAATTTTTCCCGAATGAAAGCCCGCTCGGCGCGCGCATCGATTGGGGCCGCGCCAAACTACCGCACAATTGGATGACCATCGTCGGAGTCGTGAATGACGTAAAACATTCCGGGCTCGGGGCACCCACCGATCCCGCCGTGTACGCGCCCTTTTCGCAGTCCGACGAAGCCTGGCGCCGGTGGATGACGCTCACCATCCGAACTCCCGGCTCCCCCCCGGGCCTAGTCGAAGAAGTAAAAAAACAAGTCTGGAGTCTCGACCGGCAAATTCCTGTAAGCGACGTTCTCTCCATGGAAAGCCTGATGGCCGTTTCGCTAGCGCAAGAGCGTTTCAATGTGTTGCTTCTCGGGCTCTTCGCCGCGCTTGCGCTCACTCTCGCCGCCGTTGGCATTTACGGCCTGATGGCCTATTCGGTGAGCCAGCGCACCCACGAAATAGGGTTGCGCGTGGCCATGGGAGCGCGATCCCGTGACATCCTTCAACTCGTCGTAGCCGACGGCGCGAAGCTCGCGTTTCTCGGCATCGCCATCGGCACCGCAGCTGCTTTGGGGCTCACCCGTTTGATGGCCAGCCTGCTTTTCGAGGTAACGCCAACGGACCCCGCGACCTTCGCGGTAGTAGCCCTCCTGCTGGCCTTCGTTGGTCTAGTCGCATGCTATCTCCCCGCGCGCCGCGCCACGCGCGTCGATCCCATGGTGACGCTGCGTTACGACTGAGTTCTGTATGTGGCGCACGAACCCTGAATTCGCCTGGTTCACCACAGGGTATCGACCGAGCAACTGTCCTTCAGGACGGCTTGCGGCCCTCTTGTCCAAGTGCTACGTTTAAAAATGACTTTGCTGCCGTTTGCAGCACTTGATGCAGCGAAAGTCCGGCAGTGATTCGGGATCTCTAAGGGAATTTTTCGAATTCTTTTTTCGAAAAGGTTTTCAACGGAAATTTCGAAACCCACGCTGCAAATTTTTTCGTGACGCGAGCATGTCCCGGCTTCTCGCGGGACGGGCGACGAATC
This sequence comes from Candidatus Acidiferrum sp., assembly GCA_036521695.1. Lineage (GTDB taxonomy): Bacteria > Acidobacteriota > Terriglobia > Acidiferrales > UBA7541 > Acidiferrum. The sequence goes on from DATDHE010000308.1 coordinate 14,123, forward strand.
GCCCTGATGACGGCGCTGTCCGTTTGACGAGCGCAGCAAAAAAAGACTCTCGCGCGCGGGGTTTTCGTGTCGTACTGGTTTCGCAACGACAATCGTCTGCCACAGGCCAGACTGGCCATTGCCTCCTACGTCATCGTGGGCATGGTCGGACTGTTGCTTCTCGGCTTCTGGAAACTCCAGGTTGTCGACTCCGATAAGTACGGCCAAATGGCCGAACGCAATCGCGTTCGCTCCATTCCCATCATCGCCCCGCGCGGCCGCATGCTCGATCGTGATGGCCGCGTCCTGGTGGACAACTATCCTTCTTTCAGCATCCTTCTCCTCCGCGACGATCCTGCTCTCATCGACAAAAACCTCCCCGCCATCGCAGATGGCCTTGGCATTCAGATCAGCGATCTCAAGGATCAGCTCGAAAGCACCAAGAATCTTCCCAAGTTTCAGCCCATCGTCATCAAGCCCGAAGCCACCAACGCGGACGTCGCCTTTATCGAATCGCATCGCTCCGACATCCCGCTTCTTGAAATGTTGATGGTTCAACGGCGCCGCTATCTGCCCGGCGGCTTCATGTCCCACGCCAGCGGGTACGTCGGTGAAGTCAGTGAGCAACAAATCGAAGCCAGCAACGGCCGGCTCCGCCCCGGGGACCTCGCCGGAAAAACAGGTCTCGAGCGCCAGTACAACGACATCCTGACCGGCACAGACGGCATGCGCCGCGTCGTCGTCAACAGCGTCGGAAAGGAAGTCAAAGAGCTCGGCCACCTAACTCAGCAGGAACCAATTCCCGGCAAACAAATTCAGCTCACCATCGACTACGACTTGCAGCAAGTCGCTGAGCAGTCTTTAGGTGTTCGTCCGGGTGCCGTAGTCGCACTCGATCCACGCACAGGTGAAGTCCTTGCCATGGTCAGTCGCCCGACTCCCGATCCAAACGATTTCGCCGTGCGTATTCCCGCGGAAGAATGGAAAGCTCTTAACGACGATCCTTTACATCCTCTTTTGAACCGCGCCATTCAAGCCCAGCTTGCACCTGGCTCCGTTTTCAAGATTGTGACCGCGACGGCTATGCTCGAGGACCATGTCCCCGAAGAAGGGTTCACGACGTTTTGTCCCGGTTACGGCACGTTCTTCGGCCGCCAGTACCATTGCTATGTTTTCTACGCAAAGTCCGGACCAAAATCGCATGGAGTACTGAGCCTGCATGAGGCGATTCTGAAATCGTGTGACGTCTTCTTCTACAACGTCGGCATACGTCTCGGCATTGACCGCCTCTCCTACTACGCCATCAAGCTCGGCATCGGCCACAAGACCGGCATCGATCTTCCCTCCGAAGAGCCCGGCCTCATGCCTACGCAGGAGTGGGTCGAGCGCACCTTTCACCGCAAGTGGTACGCCGGCGAAGTCATCTCCGTCGCCACCGGACAGGGCGCTGTTACTACCACGCCTCTGCAGCTCGCCCGTATGATTGGTGGCATCGCTTCCGGCGGCGTATTCAAGCAGCCGCACATGCTCAAGGACGCGCCCAACGTCGGCGAAGAGCGTTTTCACATCTCCGATTCCACTGTCGAAAAAGTGACGGACGCCATGTACGGTGTCGTCAACGAACCGGGCGGCACTGGTGGTAAGCTCAAACTCACGGGCATCGAGCTCAGCGGTAAGTCCGGCACCGCGCAGGTAATCGGCTACGACAAAATGGCGCTGGTGCGCAAAGGCTCACAGTTTGCCGACAACGCCTGGTTCGTGGGCTATGCGCCGAAGCGCGATCCGGAAATTTGCGTTGCCGTTCTCGTTCAAGAAAGCGGCCAGCATGGCGGGGAAGCGGCTGGTCCGGTCGTTCGCGACATTGTGAAGGCCTATTACGATAAGAAGGCAAAGAAGACACAAGGGCAACTCACTGCCGACTTCAAACAGTATGATTTATCTCATGGCGCGGCTGCCGAAGCGGCTATTCAACCGCGTCCAGTCGTGAAGCCCGCGGCCGCATCAGCCGCAGTGCCAGCGCACGCTGCCAGCGTGGACCCGCAGCGTTAAGTTTGAGTTTGAGTTGTGCCTGAATGAGTGGGCGTACAGAAGTACAGATTTTCGCCGAGGCAAAAATAATTCTTGGGGCTCGAGTTTTAACTTTAAACTCTCGACTGCTTGCCCTGAGGGCAACCGAAGGGTGAACTTCTTGCTATGAACGACGCACCCGGAACCCGCGATTACGACTGGTGGCTGCTAGCCATTCTCGCCGCCATCTGTGCCCTCGGCGTTATCGAGATCTACTCCGCAACCCACGGCAGCTCCCTCGCCGGCATGCAGAACAAGCAACTCCGCTGGCTGGTCGTAGGCTTCGTGCTGATGTTCGCGCTCTCCCGCCTCGACTATCACCTGATCCTCGACCAGGCTCCTATTCTCTATCTCATCGGCATTGCCGCTCTTATCGCCGTCCTCGCTTTCGGCCATACTCGCTTCGGCGCCAAACGCTGGATTCCCATCCTCGGTGAATTTCTTCAGGTGTCGGAACTGGTCAAATTGATTATAATCATCGTGATGGCGCGCTTCTTTGCGGAGGTGCGCACGGATGAGCTCTCTCTCCAGGATTTGATCAAAGCAGGGCTCATCATAGGGTTGCCGCTCGGCTTAATTCTCAAGCAACCCGATCTGGGCACGGCACTTGTCCTGGTGCCCTTGCTGGTCGTAGGCGCATTTCTCGCGGGGTTGCAATGGAAACACGCCGCGGCAATTGCGCTCATCGGGCTCCTGATGCTCCCCGTTGCATGGCGTGTCTTGAAGCCTTATCAGAAAGAAAGAGTTACATCGTTCCTGCATCCAGAAGAAGACGCCAAAGGCTCCGGCTATCAGGTCTTGCAATCGAAGATTGCCGTTGGCTCCGGCGGTTTCTGGGGCAAAGGATTTGGCAACGGTACGCAAAACCAGCTCGGCTACATCCCCGTCCGTTATTCCGATTTCATCATGTCGGCTTGGGCGGAAGAGCAGGGCTTCAAAGGTGTGCTTCTTGCCCTTGGGCTGTACATGGCACTTCTGTTACGCTTAGTGCAGAATGCTCAGCGCGCAAAAGACCGCGCCGGAATGTTTCTTGTAATGGGCGTCGCAGCAGCGCTTGGTTTTCATGTCCTAGTAAACGTGGCGATGGTCATCGGTGCTATGCCCGTGACCGGTATCCCGCTTCCTCTCATGAGTTATGGGGGTTCCGCTACGTTGTTCGTTTTCCTGGCGATTGGTCTGGTTATGAATGTTCGGCTTCGCCGCTTCGTTAACTGAACCCGCCGCCAGTCCCGCGCGAGGCGTTTGCTTCGGCAAATCCCGCCGGGTCGGTAGTCGTGGTCCCAGCAAGCTTGGGCCATAGGAACAAGGATCTTTAGAGTGAGGACAGCATCGTCCGCCGTTAGCCTGGAAGCTCTCCGGCAACGGACCAGCCTCGTAAGCAAGAGGAACTTTCCCTCCGGCTTCGAACGTAAAGCCATCTCGATATCAGTGTGGCCAGCGTGTGTCCCGGTGCAAACCGGGCCGGCCCCGATTTACTGGACCCCCGACGGGCAAAAGCTCGCGGCGATGCGTCCTGTCGGCCCTTTGCGGCCGTACAGAAACGTGACTCCCGGCACAGCCGGCGTCACCGACAGTCAGGAGTTTTCATGTCAAAAGAATTGGTCATCTCGGCGGCCTCCCACGAACGGCGGGTCGCGATTCTTGAAGAAGGTCAGTTAGTCGAAATCTACATCGAGCGCGAAAAAGAGTTTGCCCTCGTCGGCAGCATCTACAAAGGCAGAGTCACCCGCGTCCTCCCCGGCATGCAGTCCGCTTTCGTTGATATCGGCCTCGATGGCGATGCTTTCCTCTACGTCAGCGACGTCTTCGAAAATCTCGAAGACTACGATCACGGGCATGTGCACACCGATGCACCTGCCGCTGCGCCCGCGTTTTCGCCTTCTCCTTCGAACGTTGTCGAATTGCTTCCTGGTGAATCGCTTGGCCGCGCCGCTTCCTCTCATGAGCATGAAGAAGATCACGCGCACGAAGCTCACGGCGAAGAAGCCTCGCACGAATCGTTTCACGACGAACCGTCTCATCACGATTCCCCCTCTCACGACCAGCAATCCGGCGTCGTAGAAGAGCACGCCTCGGAAGGCGAAATCGCTGACGCTCACACTGCCGAAGTGCATGACGATGCGCACCACAACCCTGAGGAGCGCCAGCCCGATTCGAACGCTTCCGCTCCGCAGAATTTTTCGCCCCACTACAATCCTACTCAGAACTACGCGCCGCGCTCCTCAGGTGGCGGCGATCGCGGCGGCCAGAATTTTGGCCGTGGCGGAGATCGTGGGGGTGACCGTGGCCGTGGCGGCCGTTGGGGCCGCCGTGGCGGACGCCAACGCGGTGGCGGGCACCCTCAAGGCCCCGGCGTCGGCGGGCGCAATCTACCTCCCTCCAAATATGCTTCGCCGCAAGGCGAGTCTCGCGGAAACGAGTCGCGCAGCTACGAGAACCGAAGTCACGATAACCGCGGCCGCGACCAGCGAGGTCCGGAAAATCGCGGCGGCCAACCGCGTGGTTTTGAACCGCGCGGCCCTGCGCAGCGTGGCTTTGATCATCGCCCGCCTGAAGCTGTCAGTTCCTCCGCGTCCGCCACTGTCGCGGAAGAACCCATTCTTCTCCCAGGCGAGTCTCTAGCCAAGTATCGTGGCAAGCCCGCGGCTGCGGCTGCGCCTCCGCCTCCCGTTGCTGAGCCTGAAATTCACGAGCCGCAACCCGATTTCGAAGAAGCGACTCCTCGCTCTTCCAGCAACCCTGGCGCTCCCGTTCCTGCGACAGCACCTGCTGGCGGAAATGTTCCCCGCCGTTTCTCCGGCGGACTTCCTCGCTGGCTCCTTGCCGACGCTGGCTCGGAATCGGAAGCTGCTCCCGTCTCCGCCGACGAAAATATCGGCGTTGCCGAAGACGCTTCCCTCTCGGCCCATGGCGCGAATCCGCCCCGGCATGAAGCATCTCCGCTCGAGTCGCCGGTAACCGCTAGCTCAGATTCCCCGGCCGCTCGCAGCGACGTCGAGTTGAGCGAACAGCAGACCGCCTCACTTTCCTTCGAACTGGCTGAGGCAAAACACGAAGAAACTTCCGATCACGCCAAAGTCGATGCCCTCGCAGGTGGCGCCGAATTCGAAGAGGACGAGCCTGAGGAAATTCACGCCGCTGGCGAAGTCGAACTCACGGAAGAAGAAGCCGAAGAGGAAGAACGCCAGGAAGAAGCGCACTTGGACGCCGCCGAAGACCAAGCCGCCGCGGAGACCGAACTCTCCGAAGACGAAACCGAAGAAGTCGAAGAGCACCGTGCCGCGAATCGCGCCGAATTCGAAGCCAACGCCGCGCACGAAAGCGCGGAACACGCTGCCGCTCTCGGTGATCCCGAGCATCTCGTGCACGAACACGCCGAACACGAGCATACCGAGCACGAGCATGTCGAACACGAACACGCGGAGCCAGAAGTAATCGAAGCGCACGCCGGCCAGATCGCTCCGGAAACCGTCGTCATCGAAGAAGATGTCATCCTGCTTCCCGGTGAGACGCGTGCCCCGCGCATCGGCGGCGCCGCTGCTCCTCGCGAAGATTTCCCGCGTGATTCCGCCCGTATCGGCGGCAATCCCCGCGCGCGTTTCCAGCGGCCTATGCGCGGCGGACGCGATCGCGGCCGCGGTGGACGCCCAGACAGCCGTGGCGGCCGTCCCGATCGCGGTGGTGACCGTGGCGGACGTCCTTCCGGTCCTCGATTCGAACGCCGCCCGAGCGGTCCCGGCGGTCCCCGGCATGATCGCGGTCACCGCAGCCATTCTGGCCCGCCGCGCCGTCCGCAATTAATTTCCGAAATGCTGAAGGCCGGTCAGGACGTCGTCGTCCAAATCGCCAAGGAGCCTCTCGGCAAAAAGGGCGCTCGCATTACCAGTCACGTCGCCCTACCGGGTCGCTTCCTGGTCTATATGCCGACGGTTCATCACACCGGCGTCTCGCGCAAAATCATTTCCGCTGAAAACCGTTCTCGCCTGCGCCGTCTCGTCAGCGAAGCTGGCAACAGTTATCCTGGCGGCTTCATCGTTCGAACCGCCGCTGGCGGCGCCACCGACGACGAAATCCGCACCGATATCGAATTCCTCGGCAAGAGCTGGAACGAAATCAAGGAGCGCAGCGAGCAGCGCAAATCTCCTGCGCTTCTCCATCGCGACCTCAACCTCGTCGAGCGCATTCTTCGCGATTACGTCAGCGACGATTTCACCGGCATCTGGATCGACAACGAAGAGGAATACGGCAAGATCGTCGAATTCGTCAGCCGCTTCCAACCGAAGCTCGTCAACAAGGTCAAGCTCTACACCAAGGAAACACCGATCTTCGAAGAGTTCGGCATCCAGCACGAGCTCGACAAAGCCCTGCGCGCCAAAGTCTGGCTAAAATCCGGCGGCTACATCGTCATCAACCACACCGAAGCCCTCGTCGCCATCGACGTCAACACCGGAAAATTCGTTGGCAAGGGCTCCACGCGCCTCGAAGACACCATCGTCAAAACCAACATCGAAGCCGTCAAAGAAATCGTCCGCCAAATCCGGCTGCGCGACCTCGGCGGCATCATCGTCGTCGACTTCATTGACATGGAAGAGCGCCGCAACCGCGAAAAAGTTCTGAGCGCCCTGCAAATGGCTCTCGAACAAGACAAAGCCCCATCAAAAGCTCTGTCTTTCAACGAGTTCGGCCTGGTCTGCATCACGCGCAAACGCACCAAGCAAGCGCTCGAACGCGTTCTCTGCCAGCCATGCCCTTATTGCACGGGCTCGGGCATGGTCAAATCCATTCCCACGCTCTGCTATGAAATTCAAGCCGAAGCCCGCAAGATGGCCACGGCCGATCACGAAGGTCCCAATCTCACCCTTCGCGTTCATCCCGAAATCGCCAAAGCCCTGAAAACGCGCGAGTCCATGCTAATAGACGAGCTCGAGCAAACCGCTCACAAACACATCATCATCCAATCCGACGCCACGCTCCACTGGGAGCAATACGACATCTACTGAATTATAATGTATAACTGTGATTAATATACGGTTACGCCCGACAAACAGGGTGGGACAATTTGCCGCGTTTAATCCACCAGTAAACAGCCCGGTAACTCCGACAAAGTTATCTCCGTGGTGGCGCAGCCTGCCGTCTTCAAATATTTCTAGGGAATAAACTGGGCATGTACCGAAACA
>DATDHE010000309.1:0-4142 GCA_036521695.1 Candidatus Acidiferrum sp.
ACAAAATTCTGCAGATTCTCAGCGTCACAGTCTTCGAAAAAACCCCAATTCTAGAGGGGTTTTCCAACTTCAGCGACGAGATCACAGATGCCGAACCCTGCATCCAGTTGAATCTATTCGACTTTTAATGGGACAGCACTGTTGCGTTATCTGAAATCCTCAGTGCTGGGAAGGGTCGAAGGGGACGAAGCTGTCAGCCTGTTTCGGGTCGCCTTTGCCGGAATAATGGGCCAAGATTGGGTACGGAAAGACAGGCCGACAGCGTTGGACGAGACCATTGGCCGAACGGCAGGCGATCAGCTTTTCTGGTACCTCGCCCTTCTCAACCCAATTTTCCAGCGAGGCAAAGGCATCAAAGTCAGTCAGCCCCGGACCTCCGCCACCATGCTGAACTCCAGCGATAAGAAACAGCCGGAAGAAATCCTCTGTTTGTTTGCGACCACCCATAAACTTCATCGCACCTTGGTAGTATCCGACTGAAGAAGTTGCCATGATCGATGCGTCGGCCCAGCCGTGCCACATGAGAATCTTCCCACCGCGAGCTTTGAACGCGCGCAGGTCAACAGAGGTCGCGTCATAAATTCTTCGCGCCCTATCGAGAGATGCGGGATCGCGGTTAAAATCGAAGTTGAGAGCATCGCCCTTCTCTCTCACCTTCTGATCAACAAAGTACTTCAGGTATTGTCCGGGCAGGTCCATGTTGGCAAACCGTGGCGGATAGCCGGGGCTTGGAACGCCAGCGTAATTCCAGCCCTCCCACTGCGTTTCAGTCCCTGGAAGGTAGGGGTAGGCGTACAGGACTTCGCCTTTGGAATTGGTCGCGGGCCTCATGAGGCGCTTGACTGCAGCAATCTGTTTTGTGTTCAGACAATCGGGGCCGCTGCCGCCGGAAGCGCACGCAATCATTTCGGGCTGCCACATGCAGGATGGCGGATCGGTGACGAGTCCCTCCTCAACCCCGGCCTGAGCCCCACAGCGGTCCAACACGGACTTGTGGATCGCTTGAACTGCAGCAGCGTTAAGCACGGAACCGCCGTGACCGTCGCTGACCGCCTGCGCGAACCAAGCAGCTGCGATGGTGTCGCGTGCCGTCAATTCATAGACGGGCGCACTCGGCATCAACCCGTCGAAATCTTCGGGGAACCTTTGTGCTTCCAAGAGAACCGCTTGGCCACCTTTCGAATTGCCGGCCATGTAGGAATATTTGATGGCTGTGCCGTAAAAGTGGGTTGTGATGGCCTTGGTGACAAGAGTAACGATGTGATTGCTGCGCCAACCGAAGTCTTCTTGCAATTCTGGAGCATTCGCGGCCCAGATTCCGTCGAACCCCAAAGCACTTTCGTGTCCACCATTTCCTGTGGCTGAGGCGTAGCCACGAGCCAGGGCAGAATTGCACAATTTCCCCTCAAGGTAGCCGCAAAAGCCGCCACACGCTCTGAAGAAAAAATTCTGATTCCAATCGCCGGGCAGCGGTAGCTTCAGCTCGAACTTATTTTGCGGTGCGACGTAGCCGGTTACATCGCAGTATTGACGGATCTGGGTTGCGATCGGGACCCCCATCTTCCCGTATCCGCTTGTTGTGATAGGCCACTGCTCCAGTCCACTCGCAGGTACCTCAACGAGCCGGGCCGAAGTAATTAGAGCTGGCCCCCCTGGGACGCTTCCCAAATTGAGTGCCACGAGGGCTGCACACCGCTCATTCCGGGCGCTAGGCGGTGCGTGCGGCGCGTTCTGCGCTGCCGCCAAGGTCGGCAAAATCGAACAGAGCACTATGAAGATAGCCGTTCGGCTCATTTCCGCACCCCGGTCACACCTATATATATTCGGAGCGGCCCCGAATTATCCTGAGCATAACAAAAGCGATAGTTCTTGCCGACTACTAGCGGATGACGGGGTACACGGAAATTGACAAGAACATCAACCCTTGGGCCATGGGCCCGCTAGGCGAGCCCATGGCGGCAAGCTGCCTAGGCGTGGGCCGCCTTTTGTTCCCGATAGGCTGGCGCGAAAACTTCGGCTACAAAAGTCTCCAGCGTTGTGGGAGTTGTGTTTTTTTGGGAGCGTGGCTCGAGCGCCTTTAGGTAGCCCGAATTCTGCGCGTCCGCCAACTCCAACAGCTGGTCCGCCATATTTGAAGACATGCCCATCTGCATGAAACCGGGCTTCAACTGTGCCGCGGGCATCTGCTTATATGTCAGGTCGGGCTTGCCGATCGCGGGGCCGATTATTTTGGCGGCTTCCGTGTTCGTGACATCGCGAGCCCCCTGCAGTTCGCGCGTGCTCTGTCCTTGAAAATCGAGCCGCAACAGGGCGTCCGCGGCTGCGTCGCCGATATCGCGCGTTGCGATCATGGGTATCGACAGATCGCCTTTGACCGGGCCGGCCATTGTTCCGAAGGCCTTGATCACGCCAACCTGGAACAGAAGGTTCTCCATAAAGGCGGCGGGTCGCAGGTAGAGGGCGTTCAATCCAGGAATCGCCCCAAGTTTCTTTTCAAGATTGTACAGCCCGACCACCGGGCCTGTTTTATCCGGCTTGTCCGCGCCGACGCTGCTCAGCACCACGGCGTATTTTATTCCGCTCTTCTCAATCGCGGCGGCCAAGGCGTCGCCCACGCGCTGATAGTGTGCCAGCACATCCGGGGCGCTCACGTCCGGCGGTATCATCGCGTACACCGCCTTTGCACCCGAAAAAGCTTTCGTGAGCGCCCCCGTGTCGGTGATGTCCGCAACGTAAGCCTCTGCGCCCTTCTTTACGAATGGTTCTAGTCGCTTTGCGCTACGGCCTACAACACGCACCTGTTCACCTTTTGCGAGCAACTTTTCCGCTACTTCGTTTCCCGTCTGTCCTGTCGCGCCGGTAATGACGTACATAGGTTCCTCCCTATCCCTTATTGAATTGGAGGGCTGAAATTAAGTAGATGCCGGTCGCCCCCCGATCGTTACCAAATCTACTCCGCGGGATCCAGACGCTCGATGGAAGCACTCTTGAATTAGAGTCCAAAATCGTGATTTCGATGCGCCCTGGGATCCGTGTTCCGCTGCTCGTGGTGTTCCTGCTCGCCCAATACCTCGTGTAGTCACTTAGGCTTGAATGTAGCTGATGCGCTCCCCTTTGAAGAGTCAGGAGCCTTTCGGCGATGGTTCTCGACAAGTCGGCTTGTGCGAATCAATCGCAGAAACTGCTGGATGACGGGCTATGCGGAAGTTGCTCTAACAATCGACCTCTAATTCCGGCTTGCCGACCACTCGAAAGTTGGCCAGGCCAGTCAATATAAGGGCGTGAATCAGGAGTTTTGCGCAGTACGAATCGGCGCTGACGGTACCACGACCTCGACAAGTCCGGTCGCCACGTCGTAGACGAGGCCTGATATAAGCCAAGAGCCCGGCAATGCGGGAATCGCCCGGAGCGCAGCAACGTCGAAGGCGACTGCCGCCCGAGGATCAGTGACCGCTTTTGTCTTGAGTTCGCCTTCCTGTATTTGAAAATAGTGCGCCAGCTTGGCGGGGTCGCCGACAAGGCGAGTGATGCCGCAATCGGTGTGCTGAAGTACGATGATGTGAAACTCACCGCCGCCTCCAGGAATCTCTCCGGCAACTTCACCGATTCGCCCGAGTAGTCCCAACTCTTCCAAGAACCCCGGCGTGATTCGACCGCCGATGTTACGCATCACGACAGCCTCGCCCGGTTTGATTCCAAGTATGTCAGCAGGGTCTACACGCATATCAGCGCAACCGACGACGATCGCCTTTACATTTGGTAGCGCCCTCGGAAGCGAAGGCATAAGTGTGCCCTCAGCAGTCTGCCGAGCAGCAAATTCTTTGTTACGTTGTAACATGTGGTCGAGATTGTTCATCTCGCTGCCTCGTTGTGTAGCACCGGATTGGGTCATGGTGTCCTCCCTTTTCAAATAGATTCCACAGCATTAGAGTCCGGTACATTGCCTTGTGGGACGTGATTGAGCGCGGCCGAGATTAGTGGATTACGGGCAACTCTTCCGTAGTCGGGAAGCCGTGAAAGAATCAAACAGTACATTGAGTTCTGTGATGGTTCAGGCACACTGATCGCATGCATGAAACTTGTACTAGCAAGTTGCCACGCTTCCAACCTATCGATCGGACTCAGATATTCCTAAGAACTAC
>DATDHE010000310.1:0-4826 GCA_036521695.1 Candidatus Acidiferrum sp.
TTGAGAAGGACGAGCGACCGGGTGAGCATGTCGAGTGCCGGCTGCTGCTCGGCGGTCGGCAAGATATGCGGGGCCGCTCGCTTCCGGTAACGCTCCAAGCTCCCGCAAGCCTTGGAGAATGGATTGAATGCACAAAAGGAAAACTGACAAGGCCATGCTGTCCAAAGCACGGCAATTACGTGCTCAAAGAGGCCACCGTCGATTGCTACAATGCGCGAGAGAAGGCGAGCGGATATTTCACATGATCGAGGAGAATCTTGCCTTGCCGTTCACCACTCGCGTCCTCGGCGTCGGCATGGAAGTGGTCGCGGCCACGACATCAGGAGATCTGGTGCAGCGAGTCTAGCTGCCATTCCAGTGGGTGAAAGTCCCACCAGCAGAGGGGTCCAGCCACTGCTGTAGTCATATCCAGCAACGAGCCTATCTCGTTGAAAGCCTGGACGTAAAAGTCCCCGACGGCTGGGAAACTGGTCGGATCCGTGCAGGGGGGCAAGCAAACTGGCAGGCCGTAGCAAATGGGTGAACCGTGGAAGCCCCGAGATTGATGCCCCGCGTGAAGCGGATTGCGGGAATAGCGGGAGTGCCGAGACGCTGGCTTCGCGCCGAAGGCACCATCGACGTTGCTGCCCTGGAACTTACCATCGTCGAACTCCCCGGGGTCGTAGGGGGTGGCATGCCAGGAAGGAATCGACAGCGAAAGACCGGAACCGCTCGCGGGTGGCCTAGGCGCTCCCGCACAGCTGAGGCATCTCATATAAGTCGCAGTGCGATGAAGTTGGGATGTGCCTGCGAGTGGGGCGGATGGGGCCGATTAAGTGATGATGGTCGGGATAGTAAATCCGACCGGAGCGAGGGCCCCTGGGGTAGGTGGAGCATTCCACCGCATGGCGGTGCAGTACATCGCGTCGACCGATCCGACTTTGAGCGGATCAACGCTGAAGCACGAAGGGCGAAGACAAACCGATCGTCGGTCAGTGTATGCCGGGAGCGGGCTTAAGCTGAGGGACGTGCCGGGAAGGTCCCGCCTGAAAGGCCAGCCTTCCAGCCGTAACGGGGAAAACCCGCCTTGCGGCAGTTGCGACCAGGTAAGACTGGTGTGTTCAGCAGGAGACAGACCTGCCAGGGCAAAAGTCAGAGCCCTGTAGTTTGGATGGCAGGATAGCGGGATGGCGGGAAACCAAAATCTCGAAGTCCTGGAGCCCATCGACAAGGTCTCCCTTGGGGAGATTACGAGTCACCGGGCCGTAACGACAGTAAACGCAAATGTGGCCTCGAAAGGTGTAGATCCGAGGGCCGAGCCCACTGCCGAAGGGCGAAGGCAGCATGGGGTGCCGAAATCTGACTGACGCGGCATTCCCACCTCGGCGGGGTGAAAGCGACAGCACGGTGACAAGGACACACCGAGTAGCTGGTGAAGCCCTCTCGTCCCGGATGAGAAATCATCCGGAGCAAGGTAGGTCGTATAACCGGCTAAACCGGGAAATCGATCGAAGGCGAGATGGTGGCGGATGGGTCCGATACAGCGAGGAAGCGGAGTAACGTCCGCAGAGCGAGGGGACCCTGCTGTTTGTAACGTCTCCTTCAATCGGGAAGGTGAGGACGAGATGAGAAAGGCGTCCATCGATTTGCAGGACCTGAGGCGGAGACTATACGTCAAGGCGAAGGCCGAGACGTCCTGGCGTTTCTGGGGTTTGGTGTGCTGCAGAGACACACAAAAAAAAGGAGGACAACAACATGAAATGAAAATGTGTCGTACAGCTGCGTGAAAGATGAGGGCGGGCCCCTCGGGATCGGCTTTCAGGAGCAGGTCCCAAACCACTCCAAGCGGCTGCGGTCAAAAGCCGTGGTCGTGAGCGTTGGAGCAAAAGCTTGGAGCATGACTCCGAGCAGGTGCGTGTCCGGGAGACGAACGAAAGTGAACCCTTCGATGACGCGTCGAAAAGAACCGGATGTCGTCAAAACCAGAGGCGCAGATCTCTTCTGGGACAAGTCTGTCGGGTGCCTGATGACTGGGCAGACGGCGACCGGCGTAAAGGGGGCGTGAACCGGATGCTGGCTTTCACGTGGAACTGCAGGAACCAGTGCCCTGATGGCAAGGGAGAAGCACAAGCGGCGAAAACCGCGAGGCGAGAGTACCGATGCAGAGCACTGGGGCGGACCGACCAGTAAGAGCGATGAAGGCGCTGTAATGGGGCTGGAGCAAAGGGGTCGGATCAGGCGGTCGTATGGTCGAAACAACTGGGAACAGAATGATGACGATGCGTACGACAGACAAGCCGTTCAACATCACCAAGAAGCAGGTGTACGAGGCTTATAAAGCGGTCAAATCCAATCATGGTGCGGCCGGTGTGGATAAGGAGACGATCGAACAGTTCGAAGCCAACTTGAAGGGCAATCTCTACAAGCTCTGGAATCGGATGAGTTCGGGAAGCTACTTTCCGCCGCCGGTGCGTGCCGTCTCCATACCCAAAAAGTCTGGAGGTGAAAGGATTTTGGGTGTGCCCACTGTAGCTGATCGCGTGGCGCAGATGGTTGTGAAGCAACTCATCGAGCCTGATCTGGATCCAATCTTTCTGGCGGACTCGTATGGCTATCGGCCCGGCAAATCGGCGCTCGATGCCATCGGTGTCACGCGTGAGCGCTGCTGGAAATACAACTGGGTTCTAGAGTTCGACATCAAAGGTCTGTTCGATAATATCGATCACGAACTCTTGCTACGGGCTGTTCGGAAACACGTGAAATGCAAATGGGCGCTGCTGTACATTGAACGGTGGTTGAAGGCGCCGATGGAGCTCGCGGACGGGGCGAGAGTGGAGCGTACGCGTGGTACCCCTCAGGGCGGTGTTGTCAGCCCGATTCTCGCGAATCTGTTCATGCATTACACGTTCGATCTCTGGATGGCACGGACATTCCCCGAACTCCCATGGTGTCGATATGCTGACGATGGTCTAGTTCACTGCCGGACGGAGCAAGAAGCCCAGGCCCTCAAGGCCGCACTTCAGGCCCGGCTGGCGGAGTGCCGTCTCGAAATGCATCCGACGAAAACCAAGATCGTCTACTGCAAGGATGGAAAGCGCAAAGGCAAGTATCCGAACATCAAGTTTGACTTCCTCGGATACTGCTTTAGGCCTCGGCGGGTTCGAAACTCGCGGGACAACTCGTTGTTCTGCAGGTTTACACCAGCCGTCAGCCCCTCTGCGCTGAAGTCCATGCGAGCAAAGATCCGGGAGTTATGCTTCCGACGTCGCACCGAGTTGTCGCTGGCAGACATCGCACAACGCATCAATCCGCTCCTTCGGGGGTGGATCAACTACTACGGGCGGTTCGCGCCATCGGCACTCGCTCCCTTGCTCCGGTACGTCAATCAGACGCTTCAGGCTTGGGCGAGGCGGAAGTTCAAGCGCTTCAATGGTCACAGCGTCCGTGCCAGCCGCTTTCTGCAAAAGCTGGCACGGCGAAGCGCACATCTCTTCGTGCATTGGCAGCTTGGCATGATCGGTACGTTTGCCTGATGGGAGCCGGATGACATGAGAGTGTCATGTCCGTGTCTGAGAGGGGCTGGTGGTGAAACTCCACCGGCCTACTCGCCTACGTCCATGTTTGCAAGATGGAGACGCTACGTCAGGCGTATGCGCTGGCCAAAGAAAACGACGGTGCCCCCGGTGTAGACGGGGTCACCTTCGAGGCCATCGAGGCGCAAGGCGTAGATGCTTTCCTCGAGCAGATCAGGGACGAACTGGTTGAGCGCACGTATAAGCCATTACCGGCTCGGAAGAAGGAAATACCCAAGGACGGCGGCAAAGTCCGCGTCCTTTCGATTCCGGCGATCCGTGATCGGGTGGTGCAAGGTGCGCTCAAGCTCATCTTGGAGCCGATCTTCGAGGCCGACTTCCAACCGGGATCGTTTGGATACCGACCCAAGAAGTCAGCTCATGAAGCGGTCGAGCGTGTGGCCGAGGCGATCATTCGGCACAAGACACGCGTCATAGATCTCGACCTGCGAAGCTACTTTGACAACGTTCGGCATGACCGTTTGTTAGCCAAGGTGGCAAAGCGGATCGACGATGATGACGTGATGCACCTGCTGAAAGTTATGCTGAAGGCCAACGGCCGACGTGGCGTCCCACAGGGCGGGGTGCTCTCCCCACTGCTCAGCAATATCTACCTCAACGAGGTAGACCGTATGCTCGAGCGGGCAAAGGAGGCCACGCGCTATGGCAAGTACACTGGGATCGAGTACGCACGTTTTGCGGATGACCTGGTGATCTTGATCGATGCCCACCCGCGACATGACTGGCTGCTGCCGGCGGTGGACAAACGCCTCCGCGAGGAATTGGCCGATCTACAAGTCGAAATCAATGAAGAGAAGAGTCGAATCGTGGATCTTAACCGCGGCGAAAGCTTCGGTTTCCTCGGCTTCGACTTCCGCCGCATCCGCAGTGAAAGGGGCGTCTGGCGTGCGAATGCCACGCCGAAGCTCAAGAAGCGAACGGCACTGCTGCGGAAGCTCAAGGAGATATTCCGCCGACACCGATCCCAGCCCATCGACCGGGTGATCCAGTTGATCAACCCGATACTGCGAGGCTGGGTGAACTACTTCTCGGTTGGAAACTCCGGCGAGTGCTTTCGCTTCATCAAAAACTGGGTGGAGAAGAAGGTTCGACGCCATCTGATGAAAGCTCGGAAACGACAGGGCTTCGGCTGGAAGCGGTGGAGTAGGCAGTGGCTATATGAAACCTTGAAGCTGTTCATCGGCTACAAGGTTCAGTGGCTGCAGTCGAAAGTCGCCCCAGCAGGATAGGTCCCATAACCCTTGAGGTGAAGCA
>DATDHE010000311.1:0-4020 GCA_036521695.1 Candidatus Acidiferrum sp.
AAACGACCAAGAATACGAAAGCAATGAGAGCAAGCCACCACCACGTAAACCTCTAGTCAGCCGAATACTCTGCGCCTTTAAATGCCAGTATCATCGCTTCACACGACCTAGCAAGAATGGAGAAACCGAGAACCAAAAAAAATGAAGGTCGCCAGCACACCGTCCGCGCCGCCTTCCGTGATCTCGACATCGGCGGCGACATGGAACGACTTGTTGTGTGTATCGGGGGAGTTGGCCTCGGGGATACGAATCATGCCGGGGTAGTATGTGAAATCCGTCTGACCGCGCAAAAGATTTGGACGGGTTGAGGGATCCATGCGGTCAGCGAAACTGGAGTCAAGCGGTAGTACGTTGTATTTGACCGCTTCGATCAGAAAGCGGGTTTGCAAATCGCGAAGCTTGTCAGGGTTCTCCTTGGCGATATTCTTTGCTTGGCTGAAATCGTCGGCGAGATTGTAGAGTTCCCACTGGTAATTATCCGGATCGGGCGCCGCACCGATGGTCTCCCAAGGCAATCGCGCTGGCGTTGTGCTTGCAATCCAGTCGTCGTGATAAAGTGCACGATTGGCGGTCATCTCGAAATACTGGGTGGTGTGCCGCGTCGGGGCTTTCGCGTCATCGAAGGTATAGACCATGCTAACGCCCTCTAACGGCTTTTGTGGCGTCCCGTTGAGCAACAATGGTGCCTGGATGCCGGCGGCTTCCAGTATGGTTGGCACGATGTCGATGACGTGGTGGAACTGCGAACGGATCTCTCCGCCATCCTTGATGCGTTTTGGCCAGCTGATGACCAGCCCGTTCCGGGTCCCGCCAAAATGCGACGCCACCTGCTTAGTCCATTGGAAAGGTGCGTCCATCGCGTGTGCCCAACCGATGGGATAGTGGTTGTACGTTCGATCGCTGCCCAGCTGGTCCATCATCGAGACTAGAACGTCGATAGACTCAGGTGCGAACTGGGCCGAGACTTCATTGGTTGTCCCCTGCATCGTGCCCTCGGCACTGGCGCCGTTATCTCCCTCAAGATAGATGACAAGCGTGTTGTCGAGTTGCCCAGACTCTTCCAGGGAATCGACGATCCGCCCAATCTCATAATCGGACTCGGCTACATTGGCGGCGTAAACCTCCATCATCCGCTCATAGACCTTCTTCTGATCGTTGTTGAGCGAATCCCACGCTGGGATCTCCTTGGGGCGCGGGGTCAGGATGGTACTGGCCGGAGCTATTCCGAGCCTGATCTGCCGCGCAAACGTCTCCTCGCGCACCTTGTCCCAGCCTTGGTCGAACTGGCCCTTGAACTTGGCGATCCAGTTCTTGGGGGCTTGGTGCGGAGCGTGGCTGTTGCCCGGCGCGAAATAAACGAGGAATGGCTTGTCCGGAGCCGCCGCGTGCTGCGTGCGAATATAGTTGATGGTTCGGTCGGCCAGATCGTGGAGCGGTGGCTGAGAGACCGGTCGAACTCCCGCCTGTAACAGCAAGGGAGTTCGGTCATGGCCGATCATCAGCGCCTCGCACTTCTTACAAAACTCGACATCAGCGATCCCGATTTCCCGCGCAAATGGGACTTGTGGGCCTCCGAGATCGCAATTGAGATAAACGAACTTGTTGCGAAGACCAAAAAGACGCTAGCGCAGTCGCGAACCGTCATGGCTGAAGCCGACCGGCTACGCGCCCAGAATAGGTCGCCTCGTTAGGCGGCACTCCGCTCTTCTAATTCTTCAATCTGCTTCGCCATATCATGCCACTGAGCACATTATGATCAACAACCCCCATTTCCTCTCGCGCACTTGTCCAGCCGATCAGCCTTTTGACCTGGAAGCAATCGAAGCGATATCGAGAGCGTATCAAGCGGCCTGCTGGAAATTAGGCGTGGCCGACCACGATGACGCCTCATGCGAGCTCGTCGCCCAACACGTCATTGGGTTGGCTCAGACGGGGGTGCGCGATCCAAGCGCGCTCTACAGGCTGACGGTGAAGAAATTCAGAGACAAGATAGGGTAAGTGCTTTGGTGGTCACTCAAACGCGGCAGCACTTGTCAGTTCGGCAAAAGTTCAGATATGTCGGTGTGATCGCCCTAATCCTGATCTTCACGGTGGCATTGTGTTGGGGTTTAACCCACATTTAGAAGTTCACCCGGCAAGCGATTAAACTGCGACATAGACATGAATTCAAATAGGTCAGATCAATGTAGTTTTATAATTGAGTGATGTCGTGAGCGCGCACGACAATCTCTTCCTGGCGAAATGCTTTCTCCAAAGTAGTGCGATACCTTTTCCACCACGCGCGATCAAAACGCTTGGTCATAACTTCGAGAATTATCATGTCGTCTCGCTTGGTCGAGCCTTCCGAATTCCATAAGCCTCGTGCCGGCGACCGCGTATGGGCGGTCAGGCCCCCGAAGCGCTTGACCAGTTGTTTGTGAATCTTCGCGTACAATATCCGTTTGAATTTACGACCGTGGTTGTCGCGCACAGGTAATAGTATTTGAACTAGCTTCATGCATAAGTAGGCCACCTCACACGGCGGCCTACCATCCCCTTGCGTGTCCGGCACTTTCGCTCAGCCAACGTAAGCGACCCGCTTCTGGGCCTCTCCCTCCGAAGTTGTCACGGGCTGTGCCGGCAACTGAAGCACCACAGCCTCTTGACCTTCCCACAGGCTGTTCAGGAGAGCTATTTGACCGTCTGGAAATTCCAGCGCGTCATGATGCGCTGCCGCGCGCTCTTTGTTGATCTGCCGAAAAATCGCCGTTCGATGAAAGGCCTTTTTTCGGCCCCAGCCCAACAGGCCCGGTGACACGTTCTCGACCGGCGTGGCGAATGCGAGTTCGGTTCCTGGCAGAACGCAAACAGCAACCCGATCATTTTCTGAGGCTGCGAATCCCCGGGTACCGGTACCAAAGTCGCGCGTTGTCAGCTTATCGCCAACCTTCGCCGGCCGTGACGCTACGTTGTGAAGACTATAGTCACACATCGCCGAAACTCCTCCGTTGGAGGCCCTCCAGTTACCAGTAGCCTAAAGTAAGTCGACAGCCGCGTCACTACACGAGTTAGCGTTCGCTGGTCCTAACTGCGACCCGACAAAGGACTTCCTCTTTGGGGAGCAAAGCGGACATGACGCGAGCGGGCCATTAGGCGCCATCACCTATGTCGCCGAGCACGTGCCGAACGAACGACGCGGCTACTATACCAGCTGGCTGCAGCCACCCCACCCTTGGGATCGTGTTGTCGCTCATCGCGCGCGTGTCAAAATCGGCGAGCCGGTGATCTTTAATGTCACTACACCAGAGAACTGACTCCGGAGAAAACCGATTTACCGTTGCTGCCGCGAGGAGTAACCGATGAAACTAAAACGCACCTCCGATCTCCGCTCAAACGATAAAGGGAAGCGGAAATGACAATTGCGGAGAGTAACTTTGCGAAGTTGCCGGAGCTACTGAAAAACTCCTGAACTAGGAAACACGGAAGTAAGCGAGGCTAATGCCGCTGCATGATGCCCGAGTCTTACCGGAGCGCGTTTGCCAGGATCGTAATGCCGATGCCCAGTGCGATAGCGAGTACCGGGAACGCAACAACACCAAAAATCAACGCCGAGGCGTTCGACACAAGACCGCCCGCCCTAGACTGCCTTCGCGTTTCACGGCGTCCGTCAGCACCGCCAATAGCGCGTGAGGCGCACTCGCCACTTTCACTTCCCGAACAATCTTGCCCGTGTCATCCACAATGCAGACGCTGGTCTCCTTGACCGACACGTCCAGTCCAGCAAAATGGCCCATGCTGCGGTTCTCCTTCTGATGCTTGAGGCCGCCCACGCGGGTGCGCCGCGCGGCGATTTGCGCGGTAGGTAGGGACCAGCCGTCTGCCGGAGAACAACATGGCAATCGACAATAGCCAACGCGACGGCCATGAGGAGGTTCCGTTCTGGCGGCGCAAGTCGTTGGCGGAAATGACGGATTCGGAATGGGAAAGTCTCTGCGATGGCTGCGGCAAATGCTGCCTGAACAAGCTCGAGGAGGAAGGGAC
>DATDHE010000312.1:0-13190 GCA_036521695.1 Candidatus Acidiferrum sp.
GTTTTCATGAGGCCCTCATGTATCTACGCTGTATATACCGCTTTGCCCGGAGCTCAAACGCCAAAAGGTAGGCGGAATGGGACGCACAAGGCTCGCGGCCCCCTTGTGTGTGGAGCAATACAGCGAGTAAGATGCCCCCACTCGCGGTCGGTCGCCCGGGCCAGAACAACAGGGAACTTTTCGAGAGCAGTTTGCGTTCCATAGTTGCAGGCCGAAGTTGGCTCCATGCAACTTTTGGGGCAAACTGGTCACCCAGCGGGTTTCGAGGCTGAAGATACGTTGGAGCAGGACGCCCAACTGGTCCAGCAATGCCTCCAGGGCGACGGTTCGGCCTGGGAGGAACTTGTGCGCCGTCATACGCGCCGCATCTTCAACATTTGCTACAGGTTTACCGGCAATAGCACAGAAGCCGAAGACTTGTCGCAAGAGGTTTTCCTCCGGGTGTATAAAACGATTGGGAGCTACCGTTCCGCTTATGGCGGCTTTGCCACTTGGATGACCAGCGTGACGCGCAACCTTCTCATCGACCACTACCGGCGGACCAAACGCGACCGCATCACGGACTCGCTCGAGGACTCGATGGTGGTAGTCGAGAACAAGGAATCGGCCGGACGCCGTCCCGATCAGCAGTTGCTGCTCGGCGAACTCAGTGCTCAGGTGCAGACCGCTCTGACCAAGCTTTCCCCGGAACTTCGCGAAGCCGTCATCCTGCGCGATTTGCAGCAGCTCGAATACAATGAAATTCGGACAGTTTTGGATGTACCCGAAGGCACCGTGAAATCTAGAATCAACCGCGGACGAATCGAACTCGCGCGCATCCTTCAACAAATGGGAGTGCGCCCGTCATGATTCGTTCCTTCACATGGGAATTTACTTGGGATCCGACGCGGAGCATGTCATGACCTGGACTTGCGAAAATATCGAAGCACGCCTTAGCGACTATCTCGACGGACTCCTCAGCCCGGACGAGCGCCGCGAATTCGACGTTCATGCCAACTCTTGCGAAGACTGCGCGCAAATGGTCGCCAGCCTTTCTCAGATGGTGAGCGGCTTGCACTCTTTGGAGCAAATCGACACCCCGCCCCGGCTGGTTTATTTGATCCTGAATCAGACTCTCGGGCCACGCGAAGCCAAAAAAGGCTGGCGCAGCGCTTTCGGCTGGATCAGCGGTTTATCTTCTCCCCGATTCGCGTACAGTGCCATCTCGGTCGCTGCCACGCTGTTGATTCTTCTCACTGCTTCCGGATTTTCGTGGCGCAAGCCAAAGCTCGCGGACCTTTCACCCGTCACCGTTTATCGCAATGCAGACCGCCAAGCGCACCTCGTCTATGCGCACACCACGAAGTTTGTCAGCGATCTCCGCGTCGTGTATGAAATTCAGTCTCGCTTGAACAAAGACAACGAATTGCCCACGACGCCAGAGGTTCCGCAATCCGCTCCAGGTAAAAATCCCGGCAGCACGGACGGTTCCAAACCAGCAACTCCGCGTCAGCAGAATCGTGCGAATGGCATCGGCAGAGAACTTGAAATTCTTGCCTCGGAAGTTCCGGCTGTTAGCGGCCAATTCTGCGGCCGGTTGCTCGGAAGGAGAACTCCATGAAGTGTGCCGTCCATTCTGAAGTGGACGCAACAGGCTACTGCCGCAATTGCGGCAAGCCCATGTGCCCGGCTTGTATCCGGCCCGTGCGCGACGTTCTCTATTGCGAGGATTGTTTGGCCACCATTCTCGGTCATCCCGCGCCGCCCGCCGCTCAAGGTGCGCCAGCGGGAGTTCCGCAGCAAGCGGTCATTCCCGCGGTTCCTACGCTCCCCTCCCCTGCGGGTGTTGGACCAAACCCCGTCTTGGCTTTCTTCTTGGGATTTCTGCCGGGCTTAGGCGCTTTCTATAACGAGCAGTACGGTAAAGGCATGATCCATCTCGCGATTTTTCTTTTGTTGTTCATCACTGGTGTCAACGGTCTGGACAACGGAGGAGCGGAGGCCGCGCTCTGGATTTGCATCGCCGCGCTCTGGGTTTACATGCCCATTGATGCGCTTCGTACCGCTCAGGCCAAGCGCGCCGGTTTACCCTTATCAGACCCGCTCGACAATTTCAGCAAACAGAAGCCCATTGGCCCGATCATATTGATTGGTGTTGGAATCCTGCTCTTGCTCAACAATTTTGAATGGTTTCAGTGGTACCGCATAGCGCGGTTCTGGCCCCTGGTTCTCATTGGCGTGGGGATTTTAATGTTTCGGGACCGCATCGGCCGCCATCCTTAGGAGGCTCCTTCGGGAGGTTGAACACAGATGAGCGATCGCATTCGTTGCACCTGCCAGCGTTGTAGCATCCGCGGCCTCATGGGGCCCGTCGTGGTTGTTACTGTCGGCGTGCTTTTTCTGTTGGCGGAAATGCGCGGCGGCTACTTCGACTTTAGCAACACTTACCCGGTCATCCTCATTGTGATCGGGCTTATCAGTCTCGCCTCGGCTATGGCTTCAAGCGAGGGCCATATTTCTTCGACGACCCCGGTGCCGCCTGCCATTCCACCCGCGCCAAGCGTGCCGCCTTCTCCGTCGAGCGCGGCGCCCACCTCTTACCCAGGACAAGGACAATAATCCAATATGGCCAGGAGCCGCCAAGCCACCAGCAGAATCTTTCCAGGGCTCGTGCTTATAACCGTCGGATTTCTTCTCCTGCTCCACAACTATCGCGGCTTGGAGCTGGGAGATGTGCTGGTGCGCTGGTGGCCCCTCGCGCTCATCTTCCTCGGCTTAATTAAGCTCTACGACCGGACAGTCGCCAGCCGTTCCGCCGATCCCGGTTCCGCTCGCATCAGCGGCGGGGAAATCTTACTGGTCGTCGGCATGATTGTGCTGTTGAGTTGCGTCGTCGCCATCGATATTGGCAAGCGGACCATCGGCGGAAAGCTTCCCGTTGAAATCTCCGGCGACGCCTACCCCTTTGACTTGGATGTCGCGCCGAAACCTGTCCCTGCCAATGCTCGCATCACCGTTCGCGGCATTCGTGGCAACATTGCCGTGCGCGCCTCGGACGTGCCCGAAATTCGCGTCTCCGGCCAGAAGAATGCCCATGCCTGGAGCGAAAACGACGCTTCACGCCGCGCTGCCCCCGTTTCCGTTGAAATCGTTCAGAATGGCGATGGTTACGAAGTTCATCCCACGGGCGTGAACGCAGGCGACTCTCGCATCAGCGTTGACATGGAGATCCAAGTCCCCAAGATGGCCTCTGTCAATGTCCGGAACGAAAAGGGAGACATCACTGTTTCCGACATGGCCACGCCGGTCTCGGTAACCAGCGCAAATGGCGACGTCGAGGTCCGCGATACGGCCAGCGACGTGAATATCGAAATGCACAAGGGCGACGTCAAGGTTTCCGACACGAAAGGCGATATCAAGATTTCCGGCAAGGGCACCCAGGTCGACGTCGCATCAGCCACGGGAAGTTTCACACTGGACGGCGAGTTCTACGGCCCCATCCGCGCTGACAAAGTCGCCAAAGGTCTTCGCTTCGTCTCTCAGCGCACCGATCTCACGCTCACGTCTCTCACCGGCCACATGGAAGTCAGCTCAGGCAATCTGGAAATCGTCGACGCCCCGGGAGATATCACGCTGCGCACGAATCGTTATTCCGTAACCATCGAAAACGCCACCGGCAAAGTAAAAGTAGACAACCGCGATGGCGACGTCGAGCTGCGCTTCTCTTCGCCGCCGAAGGTCGACATCGATGTCACCAATACCAACGCCAGTATCTCGCTTACTCTTCCCGAGTCCGCCAGTTTCAATATTCTCGCCGACTGCCACTCCTGCGACATCAACTCGGAATTTTCCGCGGACTCCCTGAAGAAAACTTCTGTGGAGTCCGGCGATTCTCATCTCGAAGGAAAATACGGCACTGCCCGCGGTCCCAAAATCACGCTCAAAACTAGCTACGGCGCGGTCTCCATCAAAAAAACCAGCTAGTCCAGGTAGCGCAGGCACTCCTGCCTGTGCGTTTTTTGAAGCCCTGGCTCTGCTGCGGCGCAGACCCAAGATTGGCAATGCCATCCGCACAGAGACACTGTCCAAAGCTCTGCCGTCTCACTCTATCGCTCCGCCAACCTATTCAAATCCTCAAAAAAAGCCGGGTACGAAACCCCCGCGCAATCCGCATCGCGAATCACGGTCGCGCCCTCCGCCGCCAATCCCGCCACCGCAAACGCCATCGCAATCCGGTGATCCCCATGCGGCTCGATCTCCGCCGCGTGTAATTTTCCCGCGTGCCGCCCTTCCACTTTCAATCCGTCCGGCCGCTCTTCGACTGTGGCCCCCATCCGCCGCAAATTCTCAACAAGCACAGCGATCCGATCGCTCTCCTTAACTCGCAATTCCCCCGCGTTCCGAATCTCGATCCCATCTTCGGTAAACGGTCCCAGCGCCGCGAGCATCGGCAACTCATCGATCACCAGCGGAATCGTTTCGCCTTCAATCACGCCGCCTTTTAGCGAAGCACCTTTCACAGCCAGATCCCCAATGATTTCCCCGTGCGAGCTCGTCAGCGAAAGCATCTGAATCGAAGCCCCCATTCCCGCAAACAAATCCAGAATCGCTGTCCGCGTCGGATTCAAACCAACGTTGTGAATCGCGATGTTCGAATCTCCCAGCAACGAAGCTGCCGCAATAAAAAACACCGCCGAAGAAATATCACCCGGTACGTCCAAAGATTTCGCTACCAGCTTCCCCGATCCATTTCCTCCAAATAGTCCATGGATCTTCGTCGTTCGCCCGTGCCGTTCGACAGCCGCTCCAAACTCTTCCAAGGCCAATTCCGTATGGTCTCGCGTCCGCGCCGGTTCCGTAACGCTAGTCACGCCCTCCGCGAAGAGCCCCGCAAGCAACACCGCTGACTTCACCTGCGCGCTGGCCATCGGCATCTGGTAATCAATCGCATGCAGCCGCGCGCCTTTGATTTCCAAGGGCGCGAAATTGTCGTCCTTCGCGCGAATGTCCGCGCCCATCTCCCGCAGCGGTCCGACCACCCTCTTCATCGGCCGCTTCTGGAGCGAACTGTCTCCAGTAAGTTTTGTAGTGAATTCCTGGCCCGCCAAAATTCCCGTCAGCAGCCGCATGGTAGTCCCGGAATTTCCCGCATCCAGCGCGCGCCAACTGCTCTTCAACCCTCGCGGCCCGTGGCCCGTAACTCGCACCGCGTCTTTTTCGACTTTCACTTCCGCGCCCAGCGCACTCATGCACCCCAGCGTGCTATGGCAATCCGCCGCCGCCGAGAAATTCCGCAGCTCGCTCGTCCCCTCCGCCAAACCCGCCAGCATTGCGTAGCGATGCGAAATCGATTTGTCACCCGGCGGCTGCACGCCGCCCGTCAAAAGTTTTGCCGGCTCGACTGTCTGTTTTTTCACGCCAGGATTTTAGCACGCTCCGCCGCCTCGTCTCGAAACGCCCCTCCGCTCAAACTCTAGCGTCCCGCTCCGCTCGATCTTTTTCTTTACATCCTCATCTCATTACTTCTTTACTTCATCTTTCCCTGTCCTTCCGAACAGTTTTTCTAGAAGCACGCGGCAACTGACTCTCTGAAATTTCCATCCAAGTCCTTGCGTATTATTAAGTGAGGAGAATCGTAGTGTCAGCCCGTAGAACGTTGCTTCATCTCGCCGCAAAAACCGCCATGGTTTTCGCCGCCATCTTCGTTGTCACGGTATTGCTAGTGGCCACGCCTGGCCACCGCGCGCCCGGTACGCAGAGCCCCGCCGCTCCGGAAGCCGCTGCGCCCCAATCCAAAGCCATGCCCGGAATGGACATGGGCGATGAAAAAGCCAATGAGAAGGCTGCTGTGCAGGACATGACTCCCGGCCACAACGACGCCCACAGCCATCACATGTACATGACGAGCAGACGTACGCAGACTCCTGAAGACGTTCAGCGCGCCAACGAAATCGTCACGCAACTTCGCGCTGGCATCGAAAAATACAAGGACTGCCACGCCGCTCTCGATGATGGCTTCCAAATCTTTCTCCCCAATCTCCCCCAACCCGAATATCACTTCACCAGCTATCGCAACGGCTTCCTTGAATCGCTAACTTTCGATCCCGCACGCCCCACTTCCCTTCTCTACAAGAAAACCGCCACCGGCTACGAACTCGTCGGCGCCATGTACACCATGCCCAAGCGCGCCTCCGAAGATCAGCTCAACGCTCGCGTCCCTCTCAGCGTCGCCATGTGGCACCTGCACACCAATCTCTGCATGCCCCCGCGCGACCAGCTTCGCAGCGCCGACTGGACCAAGTTCGGCCTCAAAGGTTCCATCATCACCGAGGACGCCTGCTCCGAAGCCGGCGGCCGCTTTCATCCCGTCATCTTCGGCTGGATGGTCCACGTCTATCCCTACCAGCAAGGCATGGACAGCATTTTCGCCATGCACCACATGGACTAGTTCCTCGGATCCGCTCCCATAGCACTCAACCACATCGGTCCACGTGGTCCCATCTAGCCAGCCAAACGTGTTCGCCCTCTGACCAGCCGTGATCCTATCCGCAAGTCTGTTTCCAGGTCTCGATGCGCGATCGGGTTTTCGCCTGCATCTTCCTAGAATGGGTTTTGCCACTTGTCGGAAAACGGCTGCGTTCATCAGGCATATCGAGCTTTTCCGAGTACCCCACAATCCAGGACTTCTCCGTTCAACTCCCTGTAGCGTGGTAGTATGGCGCCTATATTGGGATAGCGTCGGAGCATCAGCAGGAGGCGAAATATGGCGAGATTCGAATCTGTTCCGGCTCCGCTGGGAAACTCCGTCCCAAGTTCCGCCTCGTCCGTCCCAGTTACGAGGATTACTGCGCGGCACTCTGCCCTCGTCCGCGTCACTCACTGGATCACCACCCTCTGTTTTCTTGCTCTGCTCGTGAGCGGAAATGAAATTGTGATCTCTCACCCTCGATTCTATTGAGGCGAAACCGGCAATGTCCTGGCTACACCGTTGTTTAGACTGCCGATCCCCTCTTCGAGAGCACTGGTGCCGACGGGCTAGGGGTACGTGCTAGCTGACCAGAACGGCTGGAGTCGGTATCTTCACTTTCAAGCTGCTTGGGTTCTGGAATTGACCGGCTTATTTTAACTAATCTCCATCTTGTTTAGAGGGCATTTGCGGAAAAACTTGCTCCCGCGCAAGACCGATCTTTCGTTGCGGGCGTTCTCAACCTCGATCGCGGACCATCTGCGCTTCAAGCGCCTTCAGGCTGGAGGATTCGTTGACTGGCGGCTCTCCGTCAACGGCATGGTCGACCGACCTGCCTCGTTTTCGCTAGCCCAGCTTAACAGCTATCCGTCGCGCAGCCAGATCACTCAACTTGCGTGTGAAGAGGGCTGGTCGTATATAGCCGAGTGGATCGGCGCGCCTCTTTCCCAGGTACTGGCACTCGTGGGAGTCCACCCGCAAGCCAGATACATTGTCTACTACTCGATCGATCCCGACTGGTGGGACAGCATCGATATGGCCGATGCAATGCATCCGCAGACTTTTCTCGCCTAGGGGATGAATGGCGATAAACTTCCTGTGGGCAACGGCGGGCCGCTTCGCCTTCGGCTCCCCCGGCAGCTCGGCTACAAGAGCGTGAAATTCATCACCCACCTGACGGTCACCGACAGTCTGAAAGGATTCGGCAAGGGTCTAGGCTCTGCGGAGCCAGAAGCAGGCTATGCCTGGTACGCCGGCATCTGACAGGCTCGTTTCAGGCGAGTGGCTACTCGAACTTATCATCGGACTCCACGGGTACATCCCCGCAAGCGGGGTGAACGATCATTGAGAAGCGCTTAGTCGATTTTAATGCGTTAATACTTCGATTTTCTGAAATCATTTTCGATTTCCAAAACCATGTAAGTTGCCGCGCTTAGCACTTCGTGTCGGTGGCTCAGTGTTGTCCGCGAGGTGCTTCACTGGCGGCAAAGCTTGAAGGTAGGCAAATATGGCCTTGTTCTGATTCTCTCTTCTCATGCCGACTCTGCAGTCTTCAACTTCAGCTTGCTCTTGTTCTCTTCCAGAAACGCGCGCAATTCCGTCGAGACATCCAGCAACCGGATCCACTGCTCGTAATACAGCGTGACAGGAAACCGTCCGAGTCCATACACGCTCACTCCGCCTTTTTCTCCCACGCGAAATTCCAACGACCCTTTCTTTCTGGACCCCGCCTGCTTTTCCAGTTCCGCGATCCGCGCCAACAATTCTTCTTTGCTCGGTTCTGACATTATCTTCGCTCCCTTTTTGTGACTCGAGGGACATCTAGTCCCGGGACTTCTCGACGAATCCTACCAGTTTAGCCAAGCCAAGTCTTCGCCTAGGTCTTGTGCCTCTCCGCTTCCAGCTCTCTCCAACCCCGACTCTCTCCGCTCATTCTCCTTCCAGCACACCACCCAGCACACCACCGTTGCCTCTCACTCCGCCACGGTGTACGATACGCCCATAATTTGGTCTCTCGACTCTGTGCGACTGCCGTTCTTCGATTCCGATAAGGTTGGGCCACAAATGAAACGGTTCGCAACTTTCGCTCACCAATTCCTTGGGTGTGAGGAGCACTTTCGTATGTCACGACTCGTAAGTCTATTTTGCATTTCCGTTTTAGCCATTACCCCTTGCGCAGCACAGCAGTCAGCGGCGCCAGCAGCAGCGCCGGGTGCGGCACCCGCAGCGGCAACGGCGCCAGCACCCAAAAGACTCGTCGCCGTAATGAACTTTGACTACGGCACCGTCAAAACGGTCGTTGCCTCCATCTTCGGCACCGACCAGGACGTCGGCAAAGGCATCACCGACCTCATGGTTCAGAAGCTCGTGACGGACGGCAAGTACAGAGTCATCGAACGCGCCGCTCTCGACAAGATTATTGCCGAGCAAAACTTTAACAACAGCGACCGCGCCGATCCCTCCAGCGCCTCCAAAATCGGCCGCATTCTCGGCGTGGACACCATCATCCTCGGCTCCATCACCAAGTTTGGCCGCGACGACAAGCAAATCGGCGGTGTGGGCGGCGGGCACAGCGGCTGGACCGGCGCTATCGCCGGCATGGGCAAGAAAGAATCCAAGGCTGTTGTTGCCATCACAGCTCGCCTCGTGAACACGACGACCGGCGAAATCCTTGCCTCGGTCACCGGTAACGGCGAATCTTCGCGCTCCGGTCTGATGCTCGGAGGCGCAGGTGGCACCGGCTATAGCGGTGGCGGCGGCGCCTTCGACATGAGCAGCAGCAACTTTTCCCAGACCATTCTCGGTGAAGCCGTAAACAAAGCCGTCACCGATTGCGCTACGCAACTCGATAATGCCGCCGGGACTTTGCCGATCATCAAGGCCACCTATTCCGGCCTCGTTGCCGACGTCAGCGGAAACACACTCATCATCAACATTGGCAACAAAGTCGGCGTGCGCGTCGGCGACACCATTCAGATCAGCCGCCCCGTTCGCACAGTTAAAGATCCCACGACTGGCAAGGTTTTGAAAACCGTAACAAACCAGCTCGGCAGCGCTACGGTGACAGACGTTGACGCGGACTCTGCCACCGCCACCTATACTGGCCCAACGCCGCCCAAGGTCGGCGACGTCGCAGCCAGCTCCGGCGGCACTACTCCGTAACCTGTTGTTCCGCCGCAATCACGGCACATCGATGCTCTGTTTTCATATCCTCGGTGCTTGAAGCAATAGGCGAGGCAGCCTCTTAGACTTCCTCGCCTATTTCTTATCTGAAGGGAGCCACGCAATGAGCCAGGACTACGCCGTCGGACAAAAGCTCGGTGATTATGAAATCCTCGGCATACTCGGCGCCGGTGGCATGGGCAAAGTCTATAGGGTCCGCAACACCATCTCCGATCGTGTCGAGGCCATGAAAATTCTCCTCCCCGATCTCGCCGGCCAAAAAGACCTCGCCGACCGCTTCCTCCGCGAAATTAAGGTCCTCGCCAGCCTCCATCATTCGAACATCGCCGCGCTGCGCACGGCGCTAACGCTCGACAATCAACTCGTCATGATCATGGAGTTCGTCGACGGCGTCACGCTCTCCTCACGGCTGCATCAGGGCGCTATTCCACCGGCTTTGGCCGTCAAGTACATCGACCAGGTCCTCGACGCTCTCAGCTACGCCCACAAACAAAACATCATCCATCGCGACATCAAGCCCGCCAACATGATGCTCACTCCCGACGGCACCGTAAAGCTCATGGATTTCGGCATCGCGCGCTCCGCTAGCGACCGCAGCCTCACCATGACCGGCACCACGCTCGGGTCCCTAAACTACATGCCGCCCGAACAAGTCAAAGGCGATCCCGCGGACAATCGCTCCGATCTATACTCCCTCGGCGTCTCTCTCTACGAAATGGTCACCGGGCAGCTTCCCTTCACGGCGGACAGCAACTACGCGATGATGGCCGCGCATCTCCAGGAAGTGCCCAAGCCTCCCATCGTTCTTCGCCCCGGCATTCCTCAGGCGCTCAATCAAATTATCGTGATGGCCCTCGCCAAGGATCCTGGCCAGCGCTTTCAGTCCGCCGATGCTTTCCGGAGCGCATTGAAAAGTGTCCCCGCGCAAGGTGCAGCCACTCAGCCCGGAGCCGATCCGCGCGCTTTCGTTCCCTCGGCAAATGCAGGCAGCGCCACAGCTCTTTTCCAGGAAACTCCGGCCTCGCAATCTCCGACCACGGTCATGGACACGCCCGCCTATCGACAAACGCCGCACGTTGCGACAGCGGTGAGCCCGGTCCCAGCAGCGCCTGCTGGCGACATAGCACAAGCGCCGCCTCCACAGGTCAGCGGCAGTGGTCATCGCGGACTCTACATCGCGCTTGGCGCTTTCATCGTCGTCGCCGTTCTGTTCGCCGCCGGCCTTTATCTGCCGAGTCGCATAAAGACACTTGCTGGCGCCGGCAAGAATGCTCCGCGATCGCAGCAAACTTCCTCGTCGGCTACAAGTCCATCGTCCACCACTCAACCGGTTTCCCCGGACGTGATTACCCCGTCTTCTTCCACGCCCACTTCAACTGTTCCCGCTGTGCCAACGGACAACGAGGCGGCTCCTGCGGCCGCCAGCGCACAAGGGGTGCAATCCGGCCAATCCCCGCCTGACTCCTCGAACGCGGCTTCTACTCCATCCAGCGATATTGTGCCTTCGACTTCGGCAGCGTCCAGCTCAGGCGGCACTCCCGCCCAACCTGGAAAAAGGCCTTCTCCTGCCAAATCCAAAAAAGATAACCAGGCCGAGCAAGCGGACGCCCAAGCCAAAGCCGAGGAAGCGGCAGCTGTCGAAGAAAACGAGCACCGCTACGACGACATCGACAGCCGCTCCGCCGCCGTCTCGACATCTTTGGATAATATCCAACGCCAGCAAGCTGCTGCAGGTTACGGCCTCCGCGGCGACATCGTCTCCGCCCAACAGCGCATGAGGACCGACCTCGGCAAAGCACAAGCCGCCATGCAGAAACAAGACACCAAAGCGGCCAAGAAGTATCTGGACATGGCCGAGGCCGAACTCACAACCATCGAAAAATTCCTCGGTAAATAAGCAGCCGCTGACAGCCGACAACTGACAGTCCACCGTCGAAAACGAAGGCTGAGGCCGAAGGCTGGGCTAAGATTGGCGAACTCGAAATACGAAAATCGAAAACGACAGTCGGACAAAAGTGTGCCCGCCCCCGGGTGTTTTGGAGAAAGAGTGCGGGAACGGTTGAGGAGAAAGAAGTTGACGGATTGCGCAGTGTAAAAGAGTGGATAAGAGTATGAAAACAAAGGAAGCGTAAGTGCCATGGAATGATACTGATGTGGACTCTTCACTTCTAGCGCAGTTTGGAATATGCGGGACTGGCAAGAATGACAGGTTGCCTTCCCGGCTGACCTTCCAACAAAAATCGGTTTTTCTCAGATTAGCCACAAGCGATGACGAGTCTCCTGTTCCCGAAAGCCACCGCCGCTTGTCTTCTCGTATGGCCCCTCAGGCTGCAGTGTTTTTGACAGTGGGTGGTATAGCACTTTTGACAGTTACTCCGGTTGACCTGCTCTGACATTCTCGCCCGGCAGTGAAAAACGTTCGGGACTCCAGCCGCGCACTGGACCTCTACCGTTAGAGCCGATTTCCTCGGCCGCAATGATCCCAAGACGACTGGGAAGCCCCGGCGCGCATGCACGCCTCGACCGTGCTGTTCGGACAAGTACTTGGCCATGATTGGCGAGCCGGGCGGCAAGGACTGGGGCGCCAACGAAGCGGGGATGAAACAGATGGACGACAACATTGGCATGGTGATCGCGAAATTGGAGCAGGTGGGCCAGCTCGACAACACGATCGTCGTATTCATCACCGATAACGGCGCTGAAGTCATCACCTTCCCGGATAGCGGCGTTACCCCCTTCAAAGGCGGAAACCTTACCACTTGGGAAGGCGGCATGCGCGCTCCGTGCGTCATTCGCTGGCCAGGCCACATCAAGCCGGGCACAGTCTTAAACGAGATATTCGCGTCACTAGACTGGGTGCCGACGTTTGTTGACATCGCAGGCGGCCCCAAAGGCGACAGCCTCAAGAAACAGATCGAGGCGGGCAAACACCCCGAGATCATCAAGACCAGGCTTGACGGTGTCGACCAGCGTGCCTATCTCGAAGGCACGTCGGATAAATCGGCGGGCGACTCATTCTTCTACTACTCCAACTCGACATCTTCAGCGGTACGGTACAAGAACTGGAAGATGTATTACACGATGTCTGGCACCGGCCCGACTTCTGAGACTTTGGGGAAGACGACCTATGGCTGGACTATGGTTGGCAATATCAGGCGCGATCCCTTCGAGATCGCGGGCGGGTTGGAAGATATAAAGACCACGATGGCAGTCGGCGGTGCAATAGCCTCACCAAGCACCGCTTATCTCTACGACTGGAATATGCTGCCCCTCGGCCAGTTGCTGTGGTTGAAAGAGCTCATGGCTTACAAGGAGCTCCCGCCGCTCCAGGCGCCGGAAACCTACAACCTTGACGAGATCCTGGCGGAAATGCGGGCGGCCCGAACTGCGAGTCATGTGGGCGAGTAGCGGTCTGAAATGAACATGAAGTCGAAAAACTCCTCGTCGGCGGATTACTTTTTAGAGGATTCGTTTTTGTAACAAAAATCCTTTGATTAATGTCACCTAAACGAATTTCGAAGAGGCCTGATCGATCCGAACTCGGCGGCTTCGATATTGCAAT
>DATDHE010000313.1:0-5560 GCA_036521695.1 Candidatus Acidiferrum sp.
CACGAACAGTTGCCCTTCCACGAACAATTACAAATTCGAAGGCAAAGAACGCGACACCGAAACCGGCAACGACGACTTCGGCGCCCGCTACTACTCCAACCGCTTCGGCCGCTGGCTCTCCGCCGACTGGTCCAACGTGCCAGTGCCCGTTCCCTACGCCAATCTCACCAATCCGCAGACCCTCAACCTCTTCGCCATGGTCTCCGACGACCCCGAAACCTCCGCCGACCTCGACGGCCATATTCAACTGTCTAGCTCGGGCGGCGGAGTAGGAGGCACCGGCATCGAATCGTGTTCCTGGTTCGGCGAAGGGGCCGATGGCACCACCGCCTCCGGCTGCGGCCCCAGCGCCAACGTATCGGCAAACCAAGCGGATGACGCACAGCAAGCCGAAGCCGCCAAGCAAAAGGCGCAAAATCAGACCACACTGAATCTCAATGGAACCAACGTCGACGTCACATTTAACGCAGCTGAATTTAGCAACGGACAGACGGGCGCGGTGATTGACGCGAACCCACAGGGAGCCTGCGACAACTGCCGCTGGGCACAGACCGTATCTAGAACAGGCGAAGATGCGCATGGGGCGCGGACAGACCGCGAACCCGATCCTACCTCACAGACTCAACCTCTTTACCCCGGAGGAGTACACAAAGGCAATGATGCCGCAAACTTCCACGATGAACCCTCGTCGAGCAAGCCAGGCACCTTTTCTGCTGTGACTACGCTTGGCGTGGCCGACAAGGCGAACAAAACATTCAAAGTCACTGGCTCAATGACCTGGGGCTACAAAATCGACAAAAATGGAAATGTTTCGGGCATGGCCCCAAGAGTCGCTACGAAAGCCGAACAGGCGCGTTCGTTAGCGGTGCTAAAACGTGAAAGCCCCGGTTGGACCATTAGTCCGTGAACCCTTTCTTGAGGAGGAGATATTTCCGATGCTGCTAAGAAGTTGTAGTTTTTGGGTGCTGGTGCTTGTTTCGTTCACCGTAAACGTAGGCGAAATGCAATCTAGTCAAAAGCCTTTTAGAGCATCCGACCTGCATCTTGAGGCTGATGAGAAAACAGTGGTTCGTTTTTTCTACCAACCTGCTCTAGGAGATTATTTCCATGCCCCCTTGGTCTTTAGCGTGGTCCAGGAAGGGAATCCCCTGCTCAATACCGCGCCAATGAGAGAGGCTGGAAGAACTGCCTATATTTCTCTTTCTGAAATGCGCGAGATGCTTCAAAGTTTGAAGCGTTCAGATATTGTTTGGGAAGAGTCGGGAGATACCGTAACTCTTGGATCTTATAAGAAACTTCCTTTGCTTGATGAGATGGAAATTCTTATCGCCAGTTCAACGGGAATGGCAAGAACGAGGGTCGCTCCAAAGACAATCTGCGGGACCCTCAAGCCGTTAGATCTCGCGCTTAAGACGCCCCGGGCCCTCTGGGAATTTCAAAGGTTCCAACTAAACTACGGCTGCAAAGTTCCGGGATTTAAGTACGACGCTTATCCGGACCATTGATGGAAGCGTGTCTACCTGATTTCAGGACACGGCGCAAAATCCGTTCAACCCCACTGTCACGTATGACAAGAACCTCAGCGCGAAGGACTTGGCGGCAGATCAAAGCAAGGTGGGAGCAGCGATTGGCGTCATAAACGCAAACTGGTCCAAACTGTCCGACCAAGAAAAAGCCACCGTAGGGAATATCAAATCCATCGATGTGAGCGGATCGGCGCAGCGCTCGTATGTGCAGGAAAGCACAGGAAAGCTCACACTGACTCAAGACTATGTGTCGAAGTCCAGCAAAGCTTGGCTGGCATCGGCTATGGGCCACGATGGTGAGCACGTTGCGCTCTTCAACTCAGGAGGCATTGGAGCCAGTCGAGGCCTCCCTGCTGAAGTGAAGGCAATGCAGTTCCAGTTGCAGGTGGGAACGAAGTTTGGGCTGAGTGCGACCGAAACGAAATATCTGCAAGGGCTGATTCAGAATCCTTCACAACTTCAGCAGTACATCAACACGCCTCCGTAGAGGTGAAGGCCGACGTGTCGGCAGTTTCGGAAAAAGATCAGGAGGACAGAAATGGAATGGTCGGTACTTCTCTCAAGAGTGAGAGCAATGATGCTCGTGTTTGGTTTCTTCTTATCAATCGTGGTCTTATCGACGGCACAATCAGCGAAGAACAAGGCACAGGTGCTTACCGCAACCCTGGCCTCTGACAAAACAGAGTACTCGCTGGCCGACGACATCCGTTTGGACGTGCGTGTCACCAACGCAGGCAAATCTCCACTGACCGTTTTCGGCGAACTTCTGTGGGGACACGCTGGAGGTCTGGTGCTGCGCGTCACCGATACGTCGAACAAGGAAGTTCCGGCGAAAGCGTTGGACGACGACATGGTCGTCCCGTCAACACTGGAGGATCGGAACTCGTTTGTCGTTCTGAGTCCAGGCCACTATCTCGGTAGGACCAGGGTTGAACATCTAAGCGAGCTTGTGGACAAGCCGGGAACCTACTTCATTCAGGTTGAGTACATCAGCCCAGTGCCGCGCGACTTCGGCCAGGGTCCAGACTTCTGGAGTCGAGAGAAGCCGCCTATTTGGTCCAACAAAATCGAGGTGCATGTAACCGGCAAATAGAAAAGCGTTCCGGGATCAACGAGGAGATGGCGCACTGAGGTTCACGATGCGAAAAGGCGGAGTGCTGTGCTCTCTCGTGCTCTCTCGTGCCCGGCGTTGTCGCAATGTTCTTCGGCGGCTGGGCGCTCACGTATCCATCGCCCGACCCTAAGAGCATCAAGTACGTTCTCTGGAAAGCCGATCTCTACAAACTCAATCTTGACGAAGCGACCGGCACGATGGTCGGCGACCGCCACAGAGACAAACTGGTGGTGGGCAAAACGAAGGCGCAATTACGAGACAAGTTCGGCTCGCTTCTCTCGCCTGCGGGGGTTTCAGCGTATCTCCGAGGGTGTTATCAGAACTCGTCTTGGAAGGACCGGGAAGTGCTCTTCATCAGGCAAAGTCCGTGGATGGTCGTTTTCGATGGCGACAAGGCCACGAATCTCGTGCTGGTGAAAGGGTGCGGAGAGCAGAACTCTGCGACTGCCGAAACAGTGGACCTGAGCAACGGGAAGCTGCATCTGCAAGTCCCGATCCGGGCCAGCACGAAAAAACACTAGCCCGCGATCCTGGCCGCCGAGCAGAGTGCCTGCCGTTGGCGTTCCTGTGGGGCCAGGGCGAACGATCCGGGAGCGGGTGAGGGTCGGGGCGGCAGGCGCTCGGGTTGCCGACGTGTTCTAAGAGTTTTTTCTTTTAGCCGTGCAGTTGGGTGTAGGCCGCGCCGGGGTGTGGCGCGGCCCTGCCGTCGAGGGTGCCGATCCGTTCCCGATTCCAGGCGTGAGGTTCTGGCTTTCGGAGCGGGGTTACTGTGCGGTATCGGGGAAAGAGAAAAGCGCGCTGCCTTCGGCATCGGGAGGAGGGGTGACACGTCACCCCAGAATGGGTGCTGCACAGCAACCTTGGTTGCTGTATAGGAACCACTAAGAAATCAGCGAGTTACAAAATCTCCGGCGCTGTAGAGCGCCGGAAGTTCCTATATGCGGACTTGTTGATTTTGCTGGCTTCTTGCTACCGTGCGCGTTGAGTCCGGGGAACAGAAGGGTGCGCATGGCCTGGACGCCGAACCCTATAATCCGGCGCGAGTATTGATCCATGGCGACCATCTTCCCAGCCTTAATCAGCCGTTCCGCTTCCTTGTGCAATTGTTGTTCGTTCATTGGTCGCATCAGTTGACTACGACCTTTTCGATAGGTTCAGCTCCTGGTTCGATCTCCCAAACGGTTTCGTGGCCGAGCAGATCGAGGAGGGTGCGCATCGTGGTTTCGAAACCGCCGATTGTCTGGGCGGTTCCATCCAGCAAGAAAGCGAAGTGCGTTAGTGAACCGATTTTTAGGTGTGGTAGCTCGTGCGGTTGGCATCCCAAGATCAGCGAGATGCGCCTCTCCAAGCAGGCGCGAATTTTTTCCGCAGCGAGTTTTTTGTCTATCATTTGCCCTCCAATCCCAAGTCGCGAAGGGCTTGGGCGATTAGGATTTCGGCACTCTCGGAAGGTGTCTCTATCAACCACGCACCCCGAACGTTTCCACGTTGTCCTATGCACTTGTGAATGAGTGGCGAACGCATAGCAGCGTTCGCGAGCGCCTCCGCCTTGGTGTCGAATACTGCAGCCGTGCTGGTGTCGTACTCTGGCTTCTCGACCTCAATTTCTATATCGCAATGTGGCTCATTCAGGACGCTGAGTAACTCGTGGTCGCTTTGAACCTGTTCGCGGTCACGCTGATCGTGGTGTATGGAGCGGAACGCTTCAGCGATTTTCTCCCGTATCGCTTGAACGCCCAGCCCCTTCATCGGCACACCAACCCGGTTTCGACTGCTCCGTGGTGGTTTTCGCAGGAGCAGATTGCAGCGCGATGACGGCGACCTTGAAAAACGCAATCGATAACAAGGACAGTGTGTTTGAGATTCTTGCGGGTGCGGGACGGTACCGAGGCGATTAACTGCACCCCGTTTACAATTCGCTTCGGGATTCGGAAAGAAACTTTAGACTTCAGGATGTATGAAATACGATATGCGTTAGCCACTCAGCCTCCTAACAGGTTGTTTGGTCAGAGGTGCCGTCAGATGTCAGTCTGGCGGTGCCTCGCTTGTTTCTACTTAACCTTTTCCAATTCCTTTCGAATAATCCAACCTAGTGAACGCTCTTCCTTCGCCGCCTTAACCTTCAAAGCGGTGATGGTCTTCACGTCCAACCAGATTGTGATGCGTTCCAGATTCGC
Organism: Candidatus Acidiferrum sp.; assembly: GCA_036521695.1. Classification (GTDB taxonomy): domain Bacteria; phylum Acidobacteriota; class Terriglobia; order Acidiferrales; family UBA7541; genus Acidiferrum. The sequence goes on from DATDHE010000313.1 coordinate 4,818, forward strand.
TTTCATTATGTCCCAATCTTACCACCGCTTACCTGCGCTTGTCAGGGCTTATTTTAAACTAATTTACCAGCCCTTCCGAGCCCATCTCGGTGAACAGTTTTAATTGACGGTCTTCGTACGCCACACGTCGAGCCGCACGACGCATGCCGCCGTCGCTGTGAAGATACGACAGAGTATCGCCGATACTGTACTGCCGAGGCAGGTACCTCTTTTTCAATTCTCGGCGCAACTTCAACTTTTCTTTCGGCGACATCTTCTCGACCGCCTTGATTGCTGCCTCCGCCAACTGCTCCGTCGTAAGGCTCTTCTTCATCGTGGTGTCCAATCTTGAAATTCTTCTGGTAGCATACTTTCTGCTTCTGCATCGAGTTCGACTCCCGCATCGAAAAATGCGAAGAGCAAATAATTTTCTCTCGTCAGTTCGACGCCCTCCGCCTTCATCTTGTCCAAAACGATGTCTTTCATGATTCCCTCCGCGACGGCATCTTGCCGGCACGAATCAATTTTCGCCCGCGCGTTCTAGACGTTCTTGTGTGCTTTTGTCCACTGCCCTTTCCCTTCCGGGCGCATCTGCCTGGTGGCTGACCACCGCTCTCCCCAAGAAAAGGGGCGACGGTTGGTGGCGGCGAAGTGTGCCGCGTTCTTGATGCTTTTCCTATTATCTCACACTTTGCCCTGTTGAACGCACACTTTGGTGGTCGGTCGCAAATCTTAGAAATGGATGTCTCAAGCCTTGATAAGTC
>DATDHE010000314.1:0-4088 GCA_036521695.1 Candidatus Acidiferrum sp.
GTCATCGTCGGCCAACGCCCGAATCGTGCGCCGCTCGTGCTCCTTCTCTGTAGTGGCTACCTGTCGGTGTGGGCAGCGATAGGGTGCATCGCGTATGGGTTCGTCGCCGCCTATAGGCAAAATTCGCATCCGGCGTGGCTACAGAGCAATCCGTGGTTGTTTGGATGCTTGGTTTGCTTTATAGCGGGCGGATTCCAGTTTTCCGCTATCAAATATGCGTGCTTGGAGAAGTGCCGGTCACCGTTTCGTTTCGTGACTGAACGCTGGTCTGGGCGGCATCCTCGCTTCGATTCGTTACGCCTGGGCTGGCATCACGGGCTGCTCTGTGCCGGATGTTGCTGGGCATTGATGTCGCTAATGCTCCTCCCCGGCGCAAGCAACCTGGGTTGGATGTTAGCGCTGGCGGTAGTTATGACTGTTGAGAAGAATTTTGCCTGGGGTCGGGCGCTGGTGAAGCCAGTAGGTGTTGCTCTCATCGCGTCTGGACTAATCATCGCGATAAATCATTTGCTCTTTGCATAAGCAATATCCTAATTAGCCCGGCTGAATGACGGGCCATCAACCGGAAATAGCCGGATTCTCGGGTCGGAGGAGGCGCGCTTACGCGCTGGCCTCCGTCCGCCGCCCAAACTGCCCGTACACATTTCGTGTAGGCAGCTTTCACGAAGACTCAGCAATGCCGAGATGCAAGAGAAGGAATTAAGTCGATCAGACGAACAAGCTCGTACTCGCCGTAAAGCTGGGCCGTAGGCAGCCGTTTCCAGCCAGCATTGCGCCAATGCTTATAGCGATGCGACCAGATGCGCCGCCGGACCCAGCCGTCGAGACGTTGAAAGAGCTTTCGGATATGGGCGCGTTTGTAATACTCGCCCCACCCTCGCAAGAGCGGGTTTAGCTCCTCAATCAGCTCCTTGGTTTGCAAAGGCATCGTCCGCTTGGTTCGCTGCCGGACCTGGTCCATGAAACGACTAATCGACTTCTCCTTGGGATACGCATACAGCGCATCCTGTCGGGCCTGACTACGAATCTTGCTCTCGGGCAGATGAAGCTTTTTGTACCCGCGCTTGATTTTGTAGCCGAGGAACTCGAAGCCATACCGAACATGTACGATCCGCGTCTTCTGCGGATGTAACTCTACGCCCAGTTGTTTCAGGATTCGGCGGGCCGCATCCACTGCGGCTCGTGCCTCTGCTGCCGATTTGCAGGTAATCACCCAATCATCGGCATACCTCGTTAGCTGATACCCTCTCAGCCGCATCTCCCGATCAAACGGCGTCAGAAGTATGTTACTGAGCGTCGGCGAAACTACGCCTCCCTGAGGAGTTCCGCGCTCGGATGAAAAGAGCTGCCCCTTTCCGTAGCTTCCCGCCTTGAGCATTGCCTTGATGAGGCGCAGCACTCGGCCATCCGCTACCCTCTGGGCTACCAGCGTGAGAAGTTTTTCGTGATCTACGGACCCGAAAAAGTCTCGGAGGTCCGCATCTACGATCCACTCCGACCCGCTTTGAATCTCTTTCCAGATCTTGCGTAGTGCATCCTTTGTCGACCGCCCTCGCCGATATCCGAAACTAGCATCGTCGAATACTGGCTCGAAGATGGGTTCCAACCGATTGAGCAGCGCTTGCTGACACACGCGATCATAGATCGCGGGTATACCGAGCATGCGATACTCGCCGGGTTTGTCCCTCTTCGGGATCGGGTGTTGTCGCACCGGCAGAGGTTGATAGGTGTCCTCTTTCAGCTCTCGCTGCAACCGATCCAACTGCTGCTCCAGCTGCGTTTCGAAAGCCTCCAGACTCTGCCCATCTACTCCTCCACTACCCCGGTTCTCCTTCACCTTCTCCCAGGCCATCTCCAGGTTCTTCCGCTTGTACACCTTGTCGATCAATGAATGGACCTTCTTGGCACCCGTCAGGTTGATCCAATCCGCCAGTCTCCTCAGACGAGAGCGTACGGGTTTTTCGCTAAAGGAACTGTTCCATCCTCCCTCATCTTTACTCATCTGGTTTCCTTTCTCTTCCTGACCATCTTCGCCGGCTGCCTTCCCCGACCCACTCTGGTCGCCGATCGCTCGGTCACGCGGCTTTCGCCGCGCTTCAGGTACTATTCAGCCGTCGGACTACTGACCGAGCGTCGCTCGCCATTTCGCTTGCGCTTATAGGTCCGCTTACCCCAATGCCATCCGGGGACTCTGTCAGTTCTCCTGAGGTCACGCGCTGTTCTTCTGTACCGTGCCGTCCGCAAACACCTTGGTGCGGTGGGTGAATGAGAACGCCTTCGTCTTAGAAGTGCAGACTCGACCTTGCCCCACCTTTGGCCGACCGGTTCATCTTGAGGATTGTCCCCATCGATTACGGCCCGGTACTTCTCCTCATGCCCTTCGGATTCCACCTTACGGTGGACACCCTGCCCTCCGAAGTACAGCAAGCGGTGGCTTTAGGTCGGTCTTGGCCGTATCCAGCTTTCGCCTTCGTGCCCGTTTAGACATCTCCATACCTTCCACTTCCTCCGGCCAGCGAGGCTGCGAACCCCGCTTCTTGGATATGGCGCCCCTCATTTGAGCGCCAGAGGGACTTCAACCCTCCTGAACAACGCGCTGCTCAGCGCGCACTTCAGGATTGCCGACGATCTGTCCGAAAGCTCGTCAGTGACTTCAGCGCAGCGCTGTTTCTCACGGCTGGAATCGCGATTCGCCGAAAGAAACCGCCAGTCCACACCGCAACTATTCGCCACAAGTGGAACTCATGCCCCGCCCGGTTAACTTCTTGGAGTTGTTCTGATCCAGGGTGCTCCATTTCTCGCGCCGCTTGCGAGAAAGTCTGCCGTGAGCGAAGGAACGGGTGCGCCTCTACTCATTGCGCCACCTCAGTCCGCGGACGCGCATAAAACAGCACTCCGGCCAATATCAACCTAACCAACGCTCGTCCCCAGATCAAATACGGAGGATAGAGGCTGCCCAAATCGAGCATCTTGAGTGACAGCAGCGGCGTGATAGCGAGGATGCAGAGGCCCACGATGATCGCGTCCATGATGGCGACGTTGCGCACCGGGTCGCGAGCGGCGAGGAACAGCATCACGCTGAGCATGAGCATCACCCCACCCATCTCCTTTAGCAAAGCCAGCAGCAAGGTAGAGACCTCAGATGCGGGAGGATGCAAGAACACTCGCAGGATGAGGGCCCTGTCGCTGAGGATCATTAACAGAGCTCCAAATGCGATCAGGGCTGACACCAACCGCAATCCGAACGTCAACGCACGGTAAGGTGGTTTTGACATGTTCGTCCTCCTTTTCATGGCGGGCCTTATCACGTGGGTGCCGCGCGAATCGGCACGAGCTTACCTGAGAATTGTTGATAACAGGTGTCATCACTCATTGACCCGACCTGAGTGAAACAGCGATTTATCGCCAGACGGCGTTGTTTCCGGTTTGCCGACATCCGGAGGCTATCTCGAATGGTAGCAGCGAAGGTTCGCCGAACACGCTCTCCGGCCTTTCGAGCGAGAGCAAGGCCAGAGCGACTGTCTGGCCTTGCTTGGTGCTATGTGCGGCGATGGCGATGCTGATCGAGCGCGGGACGCGGCGACATTCGTCATTCCAAATCATTGTTGGTACGACCAGTGAGTGTGCTTGCCGCTGCTTTATTGGTTATTTACCCTAAGTCCGTCTATTCAGGCGTTTCTGGCTTCTATTGCTTTTTATATACCCGACTCTCGACAATACATGTTGATTCTGTGCATGGGGTCGGAGTGGGGATCGGTCCAGTCAGGAGTGCTCGAATCTCTGACCCGTTATCATCTATTACAAAGTTGAACGTTACTGTCGAGGGAAATGGCGTAGTTTGCGCCAGAGTCATCGTTCCGGTACAGTCCTTATTCACTGAATAGGTTCCTTTGAAGAGCAATCCTGGTGTGGTTTCGCCGTTATTGCTTATCGTCGCGGTATATTCTGTTTCCCCTTTCTCACTTCCATCGAACGTTTGCCTACCGACCTCAGCGAAAGGACCGGCGGGGCCATCAAACGAGTATGATGGTTGCCCAAATAAGGGCGGCAGTATTGTTCCCGTACTGGTGAATCCGTAGCTGCCCCGT
>DATDHE010000315.1:0-17590 GCA_036521695.1 Candidatus Acidiferrum sp.
ATACGTCGAACGGTCGAAAATCGGGGTTGAACGGTAATTTGGGGCAGCGAACGGCAGTCTCAAGGGGCCGGGGTGGGGGTTACTTCTAGAGCGAATGGGCTAGAACTTTAGATCCGTTGGGAAATGTCGTGTTTCGATTCGGAAAGGTACTCCCAGTTTAGGTGTGCTACTCGTTCAGCGTGGGGCGAATGACGGCAGTCACAAAATGGGCAAAGTGCGAGGCACCTTCATCGAGTTGCAACCAGCGGACGACGCAGTGATCGGCGAGATATTTTGTAACGCGAGATTCGGGTATGCCGAGATGTTCGGCGAGTTGCGGCTTGAGAGAATCCGCGCCCCGGCGGCTTGCGCCGCCCCGCAAAAGATTTCCGACAGCGATGCGCAGAGTCTGACAGGCTTCCACATAGTAATAGCTGGTGAGATCGGAGTCGGTCAGGACGAAAACGCCGGGACCGGCGGGCGCGTGATCCGCTTCGCTGAGTTTTACAGGAGGGCAGGTTAACAAGCGGCGAAGCTGCATTTCGAGGAGAGACAGTCTGGAGGATAGCCCTGGATCTCCGGAGCGGCCACGTACGCTGGGTCCTCCGGGATCGCCGATCGGTTCGACGGGGAGCGCAGGTATGGCGCGGCTCTCCACAGCCCGCGAAGGCCTGGGCTCAACTGGCTCGTCGAATACTCTCGAAGGCAAGCCCTTCGCGGGAGTTGCCGGTTCCGCGGCACGGGATGCGGGGACACCCACGGGCCTCTTGGAGGCGTCCCCCTTGTGGCGATTGCGGCCACCTCGACGGCCACGGCGACGGCGTTTTTTATCTGGAGAGTCGGAGGATTCTCCGACAGGTTTCGCGGAGGCCCCATCAGCATCGGCATCGGCATCGGCATCGGTTTCAGATTCAGCAGAAGCGGCCGAAGATTCGAACGTGCCGGGAGTCTCTTCAGATGAGCGCGGCGGCTCCGGGTCAGCAACGGGAGGCGCCGTCAACATGAAATCGCCCGACCAATGCGCCGGATCGACGGCGGCATCTTGCGCACCGAGCCTGACAGCCGCTTCTTGCGCCTTGGTTTTCCAATCCGCTCTACGAAAACGGTCCGCGGCGGCGAGGTACCATTTTGCGGCTTCGGGATTTTGGCCAGCGGTTTCGAAATAGCGTGCCAGTTCAAACGCAACCATGGCATCGCGGGTCTTTTCGTACAAATTAGAAAGTTGCCCGACGGGGTCCTTGCCAGTGCGGGCCCGACGAATCCGGGCGGTGATCTGTTTCCAGTCAGCCATGTGTTGGCATGCATTGTAGCAGCGGAAGCTTGCTACAGCCAGAGGAGGCAAGCGCCTAGAGGCAGAAGATTTTTGCTCTACGGGATGATTCTTTATTGACGGCAGGAAAAGCTGTGAGTATTCTTCGAGTAGCCCTCTTGGAGGCTTCAATGGCGCGCTCGCGCGAAATTGTTGCTGCATGCTTGGTATCTTGTTTATTGATGACTCCTGTGTGGGGCGCTTCTGCTGGCGCTCTAGGGACGGTTGTGTCGTCGGACCGCGCGTCTATCGGCGGTGCGGGAGCTGCCGTTGGCACGACCATTTTCGACGGCGATAAATTGAGCACAGCCGACCTCGGCAGTGTCCAGTTGCGGACCGGAGCGGCACGGTTTCTACTTTCCGCGTCTTCCGTGGCAACCGTCAACGAAGCGGGCGGCATACCTGGAGCTATACTGCTGAGAGGATCGGCCACATTCTCGACGGCCAATGAAAAGGCATTTACGCTTAGTGCGTTAACCGCGGTGATCAAGCCGAAGTCCGACGAACCCACGATCGGACAAGTGACCGTTCTGGGCGAGAAACAATTATTGGTGAAGTGCACGCGGGGCGCTCTGACGATCACGGTTGGCGATGATTCGCGAGTCATTCCGGAAGGCAGCGCATATCGCATCGTTCTGAGCCCGTCCGCGGAAGAGGCTCAAGACCAGCCTCCGCCACAAGGGGCTGGCTCCAAGGGATCCGGCCGCCCGCCCCTCATGGCGGCGAAAAGCAAGTTTATCTGGTATGCGACCGCGGCCGTGGTCATCGCGACCTTCTTCGCCGTTCAAGAGGCCCTGGAAAGTCCAGACCGCCCCTAATTCGTTTTCCCGCGTAGTTTAAATCGTGGCGATAACTTCCATCTCAACTAAGGCGTCTTTTGGCAGGCGTGCGACCTCCACGGTTGATCTGGCGGGCGGAGTCGCGGAAAAGTAACGCGCATAGATCTCGTTCATCACGGCGAAGTCGCCCATATTCTTCAGGAAGACCGTCGTTTTGATAACGTGGCCGAGCTTGCTTCCGGCCGCTTCGACAATGCCTTTCACATTCTCCAGCGTGCGCTCCGTTTGCTGCTGGATGTCACCGGCAACAAACTCATTGGTCTTCGGATCGATGGCCACTTGTCCGGATACGAAGAGAAGCCCGTTGACCTTGATGGCCTGCGAATAAGGCCCGATGGGTTTTGGACCGCGATCCGTCAGAACAATTTCTCTCATGGCATGGTCTCCTTGGGAGTGCTAGCGATAGAAGCGGAAGCATCCTCGTAACGCGTGCGAAACTCTCGAGGAACGCCGGGGCGTTTCATCCAAAGACGGACAAACTCCGCGACATTCTGATGGGTTTCCTCTTCGAACGCGGCGATCAGATCATTGAGATTGAAGCCGCGTCCCTGGCGAGCCGAGAGCATGTGGTTGATTGCGCGACGGAAGGCATCCGGGCCATAGCGCTCCTGAAGAGCGTAGAAGAAGAGCAAGCTCTTTGCGCGCTGTACGCTTTCTTCTTCTGGTTTATGTGCCACGGCGTTCTTGGGAATCATACGCAAGGCGCGGCGGATTGTCTCGGTGCGAGAAGCGGGCCCGTCGATAGCTTCTTGTCCTAACGCGGAAGCGAAAGCAGGAAGCACCGAGAGAGGAGGTTGCTGTTCGTAAAAGCCGGGGTTCTGTCCGTAGCCCAGCCAACTGGCAGCAAGCCCAGGTGCGGCGGCGGCAAGCTTCGGGGCTCCGCCACTAAAATCGATTAGCAATGTGTCGAGCGAGGCGAGCTCGGAAGAAATGGCCCGAGGCTCCGCACTGAACAAGTTTGCATAGGAGGATTCCGCGGCGGCAAAACATCCGGCGAGCACTGGACATTCCACAATCCAAAAAGGCTGCGACTTTTTGCTGTGGGCGCCAAAGGTGGCATCGTAAGTCTGGATGGCCCGGGCAAGAGCATCTGCGGATTGGTGCAAACGCGCAGAATCTTCTTGAGAGCGCGTCCAGAGAAACACTTTGCTGCTGCTGCCGGTGTCCAGCGCCGTTTCTTTGTAGCGTCCGGCGACGGCGAACGGATAGCGATCCTCGGGATGTTGAACGGATTGCACAGTGATTTCACGGCCGCTGCGTGACGTTTTTTTGGAGCTTCCGCTGGTATGCACGAGAAATCCATCGGGCACGCGCACCACCAACTTCCACTCCTTTGGAGGAACTCCACCGGTTGCGAACAACCCCTGCGAAGGAAGCAGCTCGGGCGCCCAACCTTCCGAAGGCAGGAAAAATGCATCGGAGGCAAAACTAAAACCGGCTTGGCCCGCGGCGGGGTTCTGAAATTCCACGGAGAGATGGAGAGTGTGACGCTGGGAGACCATCCATCGCTGCGGAAGCGCGAAAGAGGAGTCTCGAGGATTTGCCGGTGAGCTTTGCTCGGCGAGAGCGGCGCCGTCCCAGGCAGCCTGAGCAGCAGCGAAGGTGAAGCTGCGACGTCCGGGCAAACGTAATTCCAAGGAGGAAAGAGGCTGATTGCCGGTGTTGCGAAGCTGGTAGTCAGAGTCAACGCGGATTCTTGGTCCTGGCAAGAACTGCACGCGGATTTCCTGCTTTTCGATCGAGTATCCCGGCCCCAGCGCCACGGCGCAGGAAGAAACCCAAAAACAAACAACGGCGAGCGGCACAGACAGAAGCGGACGGAGATGCGAGCGCGCAGCCAAAGCGGTTCGATTGTAGCGAGGGAAATCAGAAGAAGCAAAAGCGATGAGGGGAGTTCGGATGTGGCGAAAATCGAAGAACGTCAGCGCGGTTTGCGTCCGCGGACGCGAACAAAAGACGTGTCTTTATGATTTCGGGCGCTCTCGCGAGCTTTAATCTCTTTTTCGGCCTGTGCGTCGGTCATTCCCGCATGAATGCGGTCGAGGATCTGGCGTTCCGTCAAACCAGTGTTTTTGAGCCGCGAAATCTCCGCGCTGGCCATAACCGGCAGGCCATCCAAATGGCGCTGAAGCACAAGCTGAACAGTTGAATCAGAGAGACCGATAAGCTTGAGAGTGACGGCGTCGATGCTGATGGCGTCGAGCAGCTCTGCGCGGGCGATATCGAGGATTTGAGACTCGGTGAATCTGGCGCCAGCCAAATCGGATGCAGATTCGGCGCTGATGAAGAGATGCTTGTGAACGTGCGCGGTGCTGACCAACTCCACGCAAGTGTCATCGCTGAGCCCGGCGTGCTTTAGCTTGACGACTTGAGCGACTTCCTGGTCCGAAACATTGAGCCCTTTAAGCTGTTCAATATCGCTGGAGAACATCCCTGCTTGGTCCAGCGGACGATAGTCCGTGAGGGGATGCTGGTGGCAGCCTGCCGCCGCGAAGACGCACACACCGAGAAGCAATCGTTGGTACCGCATATTTCTATTGTAGGGGGCGGGAGGCGGGAAACGAGCGGGTGTGCTTGGGTGATACCCGGCTGGAAGGACAGGTCCCCAAAAGATGGAAAATCAGATTTGGTATACGCGCTCGACACCGAAGACGCCGGCGACTCTTCGGATGTTAGCGAGAATTGTTTCGAGCTGGCGACGGTCGACGATTTCGAGGCTGGCTTCGATGCGGGCATTTTGGCGGTCGGGGCGACTCTCGAGACTTCGAATGTTGGAGCCCGCTCCGCTGATGACCGTGGTGATTTCCGCCAGTAGTCCGGCGCGGTCCTTCGCTCGGATGGACAGTTGAACCGGGAAGGTAGCGGCGCTTTCGCCTCCCCACTCCACGGCGATGCGGCGCTCGGTCTGATACATAAGGTTCTGAACATTCGGGCAGGCGCGCGTGTGTACCGCGACGCCGCGGCCGCGCGTGATGTAGCCGACGATGTCGTCGCCAGGAATCGGATTGCAACATTTCGCGCGGTAGACGAGCAGATCGTCGTGCCCCTTGACGATTAACGGGGCTTCGCCGAAACCGAGCATGCGCTTGACGGTTTTGACGAGAGTCGGCTTGGAATCTTCCGCTTCGGATTCCCCGACTTTTTCTGATTCGCCAAGCACGCGCGCTAGAACTTGCCGGGCAGAGTATTTGCCAAAACCGACCGCGGCGTAGAGGTCTTCGAGTTTTGAGAGGCCGTAGTCGGCGATAAGTTTGTTCCAATCCGCTTCGGGGATTTTCTTCAAGCCACGGCCGAAGTGGCGAGACTCCTTCTCCAGCAGCTTCTTTCCCATATCCGTGGCTTCTTCGCGCTCATGCAGATTGATCCACTGGCGAATCTTGCTGCGCGCGTGCGAAGATTTGACGAAGCTAAGCCAGTCCCGGCTCGGAGTGTGACCTTTGTTGGTGAGAATTTCGACCACGTCGCCGCTAACAATTTCGTGGCGCAGCGAAACCATCTGGCCGTTCACTTTTGCGCCCACGCATTGATGGCCGACTTCGGTGTGCACGGAATAGGCGAAATCTACAGGCGTTGCTCCGCGGGGCAGTTCCAGAACGCGTCCTTTGGGAGTGAACGCGTAAACCTCGACGGGTGCCAAATCCACTTTCAAAGTGGAAAGAAATTCGCCGGGTTCCTGCAGCTCTTGCGACCATTCGATGAGCTGCCGCATCCAGGCGATGCGCTGGTCGTCATCTCCGGAAGCAGGTTTGCCGCCTTTGTATTTCCAGTGGGCAGCGACGCCTTCTTCCGCGATGCGATGCATTTCCTGCGTGCGTATCTGCACCTCAAATGGCTGGCCACCATGCAGCACGGTGGTATGCAGAGATTGATATAAGTTCGGGCGGGGCATGGCGATGTAATCTTTGAAGCGGCCGGGGACAGGCCGCCAGATGTGATGCATCACTCCCAGAGCGGCGTAACAGCTTCGCTCCGAATCCGTGATCACACGCACGGCGAGCAAGTCATACACCTGTTCGAGGCTGCTCTGCTGCCGCAGGATTTTGCCGTGCAGTGAGTATAGGCCCTTGACGCGCGCTTCGAGTTCCGCGGGAATGCTGCTTTCGACGAGCTTCGTGCGAATCGTGCCCTGCACTTCCTCCAAAAACCTTTGGTAAACGGGACTCTTTTCGGTGACTTCTTTTTGGAGAGCGAGAAAAGCCTCCGGCTCGAGAAAACGGAAGGAAAGGTCCTCGAGTTCTCCACGGATGACACTCATGCCGAGGCGGTGAGCAATTGGCGCGTAGATGTCCAGCGTTTCGCGAGAAATGCGCTGCTGTTTTTCATGCGCGAGGTATTCGAGCGTGCGCATGTTGTGCAGGCGGTCGGCCAGCTTGACCATGACAACGCGGACGTCGTTGACCATTGCCAGCAGCATTTTGCGGACGTTCTCTGCCTGCCGCGTTTCCGGAGCGGTCATGTTGATGCGGCTGATTTTGGTGACGCCCTCGACCAGGCGGGCGACGTCCGCTCCGAAGCGTTCCTCAATGCGCGCGACGGGGTATTCGGTGTCCTCGATGGCGTCGTGAAGCAGAGCGGCGGTGAGCGTGGTGGCGTCCATACGCATATCCGCAAGGATGTGTGCCACTTCGAGGAGATGGGAAAGATAGGGATCACCGGAACTGCGGAACTGGTCGCGGTGACGCTCCGAAGCAATTTCGTAAGCGCGGCGGACAACCCAAGGATCTTCGGACGGACGGTTTTTGCGGAGTTTTTCGAGGAGTTCTTCGAAACGCGCTTCGAGCTGGCGGACAGCGCGGTCGCGCTGGAAGCTCAAAGGAACATTACTGGGAGACAGCATATTCAAGTATACGCCTGAAACAGGCAGCGCGCGAGCCGTGGGTCGCACGGACAGGTCCTGCGGAACGAACACGCCAAGGAAAAGAAAAGAACGCCCTCACAGGGCGTCCTTTCGTTAGAAAATCGATTTACTACGATAGATTAAGCAGGCCTGCTCAGGGCATTTGTTGCTGCTGGTCTAGGCGTTTCTGCTTGATCTCCTTGATCTTTTCGAGGAGATCGTCCGCTTGCTTTTCGAGAGCAGCGCGCTCATCCGCGCTCTCCACCATGTCCGCCTTGCGGCGGTAGAGGAGGCCGAGGTACGCCATAGCGTCGTCATAGTCCGGCTTCAGGGTGATAGCTTTTTGCAAGTCGGCGACGCCTTCATCGACGAGAGGACCATACTTGGTGGCGTACTCCGCACGGACGGCAGGGGGCGGTGGCTGGTCATCGTGCACCTGTTTCTTGATGTTGTTCTTGTTGTACTCCAGGCGCATTGCTGCGTTCCCGCGCCATGCCAGCGTCCAGTCAATCACGCCGATCCAGTAGTAGGGTTCCGGATCATCAGGTTTGATCTGGATATGGCGCTGATGGAAGGTCTTCGATTCCTCGAAGCCCTTCTCGTCAACCGGCGGGGTGCCTGCCATCTGGAAGAGCAAGGAGCCGATGCCGTCAATGGCAGTCAGGTTGTTGGGATCGATTTCCAAGATGTCCTTGAATTCCTTGATGGCTTGGTCGCCGCGGGCCTTATTTTCCGCGGAAGGCGCGCCAGGAATATACAAGCTCGCGTAGGCAGTGGCCAGGTAAACGCGGGCCATCATCAAACTGGGATCGAGTTCCGTAGCGCGTTTGAAGTCCTCGATGGCGGCGTCCGACTGGCCAGCCTTGAAGGCGTTTACACCTTTGTTCAAAAGGTCGCGGGCCTTGAGCTTATTGCAGCCCGAAACGCCGACGGCGAGGATCAACAACGCTGCCAGAGAAGCGGTCCGGCGAGCATTACGAACTGATGCATAAGTCATCGAAGCATCCATCCCTGCTAGGATTCAGATCCGCCCTGCGAGGGGCCAATCTACACTATTTAGTGCGCGTTTTCGAGTTCCGGCGTCATCAGGCCCACCCTCGTGATTCCCGAGCCGCGCATCACATCAATGGCCCGGGCGATTACGTCAAACTCAAGGACGCTGTCTCCACGGACAAAAGCAACGCGGCTTGTCCGCATCTTGAAAATTTCCTCAAGCCGTCCCTGGAGATCCTGCCACTGCACCGGATCCTGGTTGATGCGCAGCGTGCCATCGCCAAAAACTTGTAAAACGATCGCTTCTGGCGGCGTTTTCGTCGTGGATTCCGCTGGCTGGGGCAAATCCGCCGGCAGACCGAACGGCGCCTGCGGACGGATTATCATAAAGATGACCAGAAGCACCAGCAGAATATCAATCAACGGAACGACGTTCATCTCCGCCATCGTTCCGTGCTTTTCACCGCCAAGTGAAATTCCCATGAGTCAACTCGCATGAAGCCGATTGCCCCGCGAGGAGGACTCTCACAACCTGCGCCGGCCGAAACGCGGCCGATGTGAAAATGAAATCTTTGCTGCTTACTGCCCGGCCTCGAGCTTGGCCGTGATCAAGCCGACTCTGTCGATTCCCGCGCCGCGCATGATGTCAATCGCGCGAGCAACTTCCATGAACAGTACATCGTTGTCGCCCTTGACGAAAGCAATTTTCTCGGCGCGCTCTTTGAAGATCGTTTCCAGACGCGGACCGAGGCCATCCCAGGTCGTGTCTTCGTTGTTGATCTTCAGCTTGTTATTCGTAAGCACCTGGACCACCACGGTCTTATTCTCCAGCTCAATATCCTGCTTTTGATTCGGATTGGGCTGAGGCACAAGCGCATCGAGCCCGTGAGGTGTGAGCGGAGTGATGACCATGAAAATGATGAGCAGCACCAGCAAAATATCAATCAGCGGAACGACGTTCATTTCCGCCATCGCACCGCCCTTGTTATCTCCAACAGACATTCCCATTGCAAATCTCCTGTCAGCCTGCGGTTCGCGAGCTTTGCAGGCCATTAAGCCGCGCCATGTGGGATCTGGCGCGGCCTTTCTGACTCAGCGAACGAATGGTGCAAACACTTCACACACCTCAGCCGAATGTCTCTCCAGCGGCTTCAGTCAGCCGACGGAGCTGCTGCTGCATTTGGAGGCGGAGGCGGTGTTCTGCGTTCTTGATTCTGTTCCGTCAAAAGACCAAGTTGGTCAACGCCGGCGGAGCGGATCTCGTCCACAACCGCCACTACGTCCCCATACTTAGCCCGGGCGTCGCTCTTCACGTAAACAGTTTTATCGAGACGGGCGGACAGCATATCCTTAACCTGCCCGGTGATATCATCCTTGGTGATCTTTGTATTCTTCAGATAGATCGTCCCATCTCGAGTCACCGCTACGATAATCGCATCATCCTTATCGGCGTCCTGCATTTCCTTTGCATTATTGACCCTGGCCATATCCACCGGCAGGCTCTTCTGCAACATCGGCGTGACCACCATGAAGATGATCAACAGAACGAGCATGATGTCGGCCATCGGAATGACGTTCGGCGCCGCCATCTGCGCACCGACTTTTGGCTTATATCCCATATAGGGTTACCTTATTTCTTTGCGCCGCGACGCAAGATGAAGTAGTTGATCAACTCCATCGAGGAGTTGTCCATCTCGACGTCGAAGGCTTCGACTTTGTTCGTAAAGTAGTTATAGGCCCACACGGCAGGGACGGCGACGAGAAGACCGAGAGCCGTGGTCACGAGAGCTTCCGCGATACCGCCGGCCACTGCCGACAGACCGGTTGCTTTACTCGTTTCAATTCCCTTAAACGCGTTCAAGATGCCGACGACGGTGCCAAACAGTCCGACGAACGGAGCCGTCGAGCCGATGGTAGCCAGCGCCGAAAGACCACGCTTCATTTCCGCGTGAACGATGGCCACGGAGCGCTCGAGACCGCGCTTGGCCGCTTCAATTACGTCCGCATCGGTGACTTGCTGCGAAGCGGATTGGAATTCGGAAAGGCCCGTCGCCACGACTTTGGCGATATGGCTCTTCTTGTTCCTCTCGGCAATGGCAATCGCTTCGTCCAGCTTGCCTTCCTTGAGAGCTCCGGCAACCTGCTGCACGAAAACGCGCGACTGTTTACGGGCCGCGCTGTACATCAGGGCGCGGTCAATCATTACGCCGAAAGAATAAATCGAGAGAATGAAAAGGATCGCAACGACGATTCTGGGAAGGGTGCTCATTGAAGACCACATGCTCCGCAGATCCCAGGAAGTAGCCTGGGATTGCAAGAACAGGGCCGCGTTCACAAACAGGGTCGCTACCATTCGTTTTGCTCCTTAGTTCTGATGGCCCCGGGTCTCCCGGGGCCAACGCGAGAGTTTGCCAAGCTTTGCCGCCCGGACCAGCGCGCCTGTCCCACGACCGGCACGCCAGACCGCTTACTGGTTCAGAGAGAAAATCACATCGATCGTGGTGTCGACTTCGACCGGCTCGCTATTCAGGAGCGTTGGCCGATAGCGCCACTGTCGCACCGCATCGAGCGCGGATTGTACCAGCAGTGGATGCCCGGAGAGGACTTCGAGTTGCTGCACCGAGCCATCCTTGCCGATAATCGCGTGCAGGCGCACGGTGCCGGAGATGCGCGTCTGCCGAGCCAGCGGAGGATACACAGGCTGGACTCTGTTGATGATCATGGCCGCCTGCACTTGGCCGCCCTGCTTGATGCGCGTCTGCGTCGGCTTCGGCGGTGGAGGAGCTCCGCCCATACCACCGATGACGCCGCCAATCACGCCGCCCATCGAACCGCCAGGCACGCCGCCCGGAACGCCGCCTTGTACGCCGGCATCCATATCGGGCGCGTCTTCCTTAATAATCTTTACATCCTTCGGAATAGCTTTCGGCTGCACCAGTTTGCCCGCGTCCATCAAATGGACCTGCGGCTTGATGTGTACAACCGCGGCCGGCGGAGGCGGTGGTGGCGGCGGAGGCGGTGGCGGCGGAGCGGTCAGCATGGTCGCCATCATCGTCTTCGGCAGCGCTTCTGTGTAGATCAGCGGAATGAGGATCAGGATACCAACGAGAACGGCTTGCACAACCATTGACAGCACGACCGTCCATGGCTTGTTCGTCCGCTTCGTATCTCCTGAAAGCACCATATCTTCAAACATAAATCCTACCTCCTCCCCGAAGGAGCAAGACGTCTTGCGACGCCTTCGCTTCCGCGGGATTTGTTTCCGGCTGCGGGTCCGGTGCCAACTGCGACGCCTTGCTGGCCGCGCCAGTGATTCCAGGCGACCACAAGCGGTGCAGCAATACCAAAACTGGAGTACGTTCCTACCACAATCCCCACCACCAGAGCAAAGGAGAATGCACGGAGCACCTGGCCGCCCATCAGGAACAGAACGAGCACGGTGAGGAAGGTTAATCCACTAGTTAGTATCGTCCGGGAAAGAGTCTGGTTAATGGACTTGTTCACGACGTCCGGAAAAGGCTCGCGGCGTAGCAAGCGATTGTTCTCCCGGATGCGATCGAAGATGACGATAGTATCGTTCATCGAATATCCAACCAATGTGAGAAGCGCCGCGATAACCGTCAGCGAGATCTCGAAATGTAGCAGCGAAAAAAAGCCCAGCGTGATCAAAACGTCGTGAAACACCGCAAGGACCGCGGCTGCCCCGTAGACCAACTCGAATCGAAAGGCAATATATACCAGCATGCCCCCTAAAGCATAGAGGGTAACGATGATTGCCTGGCGTCGAAGCTCGGCCCCGACCTTGGGGCCGACAATCTCCACGCCGCGAATCGCGAAGGGGCCTAAAGCGTGGCTATCCTTCAGCGCGGAAAGAACCGCGGGCGTAACACCATCAACCTTCGAGAGTTCGTCGAAATTCGTGAGTACGCCATTGCTGTTCTTGTCGCGATAATCAAGAATCTTTTTTGCAAGCTGCTGATAGCGGTCGCCGGCGTTGGTCGAGAGCAGCAAGGGATCGCGTTGCGTCAGGAAAGCGCTCAGGGAGGAAAGGCTGGCGGAATTAAAATCGGGCTTGGAAGAATTGTTAGATCCATAGATCGCATTCAGCGCACTGATGACCTGAGTCTTACTGGCGTCGCCGGCTTCGTCGCCCTGGTTCTTTTGCTCGACGAAAATCAGCACTTCATTGGAGTTCGGCGTGGCGATGTCACCGACGGTCTGTATTTCACTATTGCCGAGTCCTTGCGCGGTTAAGCCCGCGCGGATCTTGTCGATATTTGGAGGCTGGGCGAAGCGCACATCCACGTTTGTGCCACCTCTGAAATCGATGCTGTAGCGAAGGCCGCCGTGCAGAAAGATGGAAGCCCAGCCGGCCATGAGCAAAATGCCGCTAAGCGCATAGAAATATTTGGCTTTGCCCATCCAGTCGATATGGGGCTCTCTGAATAACTCGATCATGCGGCTTTTACTTCCCTTCTTTAGACTCCAGCGTGGGTGGAATAGTTCCCACCGCCTCCCTACCCAGCTTGGGAGAGGCTCCCGGAGATTGCTATCACTCTGTGGTTTCGTTTCAACAAGTCTTTGGCCCTATGCGTCCTAGTACGGCCTAAATGCTCAATTCGCTCTGGCGATCCATCTTGGCCAGGTGATACTGAAAAATCGTCTTGGATATGTAGATGGCCGTGAACACATTGGCGATCAAACCGATCGTCAGGGTGATGGCAAACCCCTTAATCGGCCCTGTGCCGAACAGAAACAGAAAGAAAGCAGACACCACGGTCGTAACGTGCGTATCGATAATGGTGAGGAAGGCTTTGTCGAAACCCGCCTGAACTGCCGAAGCCGGAGACTTGCCGTTGCGCAATTCCTCACGAATGCGCTCAAAGACAAGGACGTTGGAATCGACACCCATGCCGATGGTCAGGATCACGCCAGCAATGCCGGGCAGTGTCAGGACAGCGCCAAAGAAAGCCAGCGCCGCGAGCAGGATCACCAAATTCAGGATAAGCGCGAGAACGGCGTTGCCGCCTGAAAGCCGGTAGTAGAACAGCATGAAAATCATCACGACAAGCAAGCTCAGAACGGAAGCTTGCACCCCATGGCGAATGGAATCCGCTCCGAGGGATGGACCAACGGTGCGCTCCTCGAGATACTTAATCGATGCTGGGAGCGCCCCAGCGCGCAGCACCAACGCCAGGTCGTGCGCGGAATCCTGACTGAAATTGCCTTCGATCAGGCCCGAATCATCGATACGTCCATTGATGGTCGGAGCGGAATAGACTCGATGATCGAGCACGATAGCCATCTGCCGCCCAAGATTCTGCTGGGTGAAGGGGCCAAAACGACGGGCCGCATCGGCGGAGAGTGTAAAGTCCACCACCCATTGGCCAGGGTTGTTGGAGTTCCGATTTTCCGTGGCGCTGCGGAGGTCGCGGCCCGTGACCACGGCCGCGCGGGTCAAGATGTACCACCCTTCGCCAGCTGGCGGAGAACCCGTAGCCGTGCGCGTTTCAGGACGGCCGGGCACTAG
This sequence comes from Candidatus Acidiferrum sp., assembly GCA_036521695.1. Taxonomy (GTDB): domain Bacteria; phylum Acidobacteriota; class Terriglobia; order Acidiferrales; family UBA7541; genus Acidiferrum. The sequence continues at coordinate 13,488 of DATDHE010000315.1, forward strand.
CTCCGTGCCGGCGGGCAAAAGGCCGCCGTGCTTACCCAGCGCATCAGTTTCTGAACTGTAGACAACGGGATCTTCTACAAGTTTCAACTCAAGCTGGCCGCCGGCTTGAATGACCTGCTTCGCACGCGACGGGTCGCCTTCACCAGGGAGTTGCACAAGAATCTCATTGCTGTTCTGGCCGCCGCGAAGCTGAATCGTGGGCTCAGTCAGACCGAGAGCATTGATGCGCCGCTCGATGGTTTCAAGCGTCTGAGTCATGGTCGTTTCTTGAATCTGCGCGATGGCAGCGCCGCGCAGTGTGAGTGTGTAACCGGAAGGATCGCCAGCCGCCGGGGACATGTCCCAAAAATTAGCGAACTGCGCGTTCACGTAGTCGCGGAATTCCGAAAGCCGCGCGGGATCCACATTGCGCACCAGAATGTGTGTGTCGTCCACGCGGCGCACTTCATCGTAGCGAATGTTTTTGCTGCGCAGCCATGTCGTGATGCGCTCGACCATCTGGTCGGTTTCTTGCGCGACGGCTTCCTGCACTTGCACTTGTAGGACGAGGTGCGTGCCACCCTGCAGATCGAGACCGAGCTTGATCTGATGAGAGAAATTATCTTTCAACTGCGCCACGGAGGTGGGAAACGTGGGCAGTCCCACGAGGCCGTAGATACAGCCGAGAACGACGAGAACGATGAAAACGATTTTCCACTTCAGATTGGGGTTCATGGTCAGAGAGTTGGGCGCACGCCCTGGCCGCGGGCGGGGTTATTTCGCATCTTCCGATGCCTCCACCTGCGCAATCGCCGAGCGCGCGATGCGGATTTTTACCTGGTCGGCGATTTTGAGGATGACTGTGTCGCCGTCAATGCCATTAATGGTGCCGTAGATGCCGCTGTTGGTGACCACTTTATCGCCGGATTTGAGTGCGGCGATCATCGCCTGCATCTTTTTGCGTTGCCGCTGTTGCGGCAGAATCAGCATCACGTAGAAAATGGCCATCACCACGACCATCATTACAAGAGGATTGCCGAGAATGCTCCCCGCTCCCGGAGTCTGAAAAAAAATTGCCGCCATGATCGTCAAGAGCTGCATCGTTCCTTTCACCAATTTCGGGCCGGCCCAACATCACTAGGGACGGAATCAGCCCGGCGGGTTTAGCTGCCCCGCTCTCACAGCCCGCCGGATTCTCTGCTCGTGTTGCCGCGCAGGTCAGCCTCGGCCAAGCCGGGCCGCACAGGAAGAATCTCGGACGCTATTCCGGTCTCACCTTCAGGCCGGGTCTGCAGCATAGCGCGCGTGCATCTCAGATGAAAAATTCGCTAGGTTCCCAAACTCGATAGCCTCGCGGATTTGCCGCATTAAGTCAAGGTAAAAGTGGACATTGTGGTGGGTGGCCAGGATCGCCGCGGTAAGCTCTCCGGCAGCGAAAAGATGACGAAGGTACGCGCGCGTGTAGCGGCGGCAAACCGAGCAGGAGCAGCTCGGATCGGGCGGGCGCTGATCTTGCGCGTAACGGGCATTCTTGATGAGCACGCGGCCTTCGCTGGAGTAAAGGCACGCGTGGCGCGCCGCGCGCGTCGGCAGCACACAGTCCATCATGTCGATGCCCAGCGCGACGTAATCGGCGATTTGCTCCGGCTTTCCAACGCCCATCAAGTAGCGCGGACGATCGCGCGGCAGGAGCGCGGTGACTTCACCAGTCATCTCGCAGGTTAGTGAGTGTGCTTCGCCGACCGCGAGACCACCGACGGCATATCCCGGAAAATCCAGCTTGAGGAGTTGCTGCGCACTCGCGCGCCGTAAGTCGGCGAATGTGGCGCCCTGCACGATGCCGAATTGCCACTGCGAAAGATCGCCGTTTCGGCTGGCTTGTTCCAGAAAATACGTTCGCGCACGCGCAGCCCATTTCGCCGTGCGCGCAACGGCGGACTCAGCCTTATCGCGCGGCGCGGGAGTCTCGATGCACTCATCGAGCACCATAGCAATATCCGAACCGAGCGCCAGCTGAATTTCCGCCGCCTTTTCCGGCGTGAGCATGTGCTCCGACCCATCCAGATGCGAACGAAACCGCACGCCTTCATCGGTAACCTTGCGCAACTCGGAAAGACTGAACACCTGGAAGCCGCCGGAATCGGTGAGAATCGCCCGCGGCCACGACATGAATTTGTGCAGCCCGCCGAGTTTGCGCACGGCTTCATGCCCCGGCCTCAGGTACAAATGATAAGTGTTGGAGAGAATGATCTCAGCGCCCAGCTCTTCGAGCGCTTCGTTGCGCAGGCCCTTCACGGTTGCCTGCGTGCCTACGGGCATAAAGAACGGCGTCTGCACCGCGCCATGCGGCGTGTTAAGCACGCCTCGTCGCGCCCCAGCCGGATCGGTTTTTCCTACTTTAAACGAAAAACTCACCCTCTGAGTGTATCAGGAGAAGATGAACGCGATTCCCACGCGGCAAATTACAAACACCGCCCACACGCCGAACGCGACTGCATACGATTTTCCGCCCTTCAGTTTTTTGGGGCTTACAACTGCAAATCCTATGGCCAGCAAAATCAGCGTCCAGATCGAAAAAACGTCAATCGATTTGCAGAGCGCCACCAGCCACTTGGCTGACTCGTCTGGCAGAACCGCGGCGAGATTCGTGGCGACTGGATTCTCAAGATCAAGTGTCCCCGGTGCCTTCAAGTAGATGACCAGCAAGAAAAGGGGGCTACTGATGAGTCCAGTCAAAAACGCGTGCGACGTAATCGCCATCGCGGTACTGAAATTCGTGCTGACTCCGCCAAGAAGCGTATAAGCCCCCCACATCACCAGCGCGATAACGAGCGCAAAGACGATAGGACCCAAAGCACCGACCACATACGTGAAGATCGGAGAGATTTTGGCGCCGCCTTCGATCCGCTGTTCCTTCTGCTCGGCCGACAATTGGGAAGCCTGCGGGCTTTTTTCGATTTGCTGGCTCATGAATTCGCGCCAGTTGACGCGCTGATTTATGCCCACGCTGACGGCAATGCTCAAAACCGTCAGCAAAGCTATGGCTAGCCCCCAGCTAGGCTTTCTAACGATATCTTCAAACGTCTTTTGCGGCGAAAATAGCACGCTAAAAACCCGGCTGATCGCACTCATCTGGGGCTGCGGCTCAGGCGCAGCCGGGGAAACAGCTGTTGTCGTTGCCATCGGAAAATCCTCCACCATGGGGTTTGCAGACGCTCTCTATCAAGGCATTACGCAGGGACCCTCGCAAAGATTTCGATGGGCGGATTCTAGCCTAATTGCGCTGCCCTTGTCAGAATTTGCCGCTCACTACGGAAAAGATTCCGGACTGCCTCCTTAACAGGCGCGCCCTCTCATGTCCTGTTTCATCTAGGTAATACTGCGAACCGGCCCGACGCGCCAGCAACCAGCTGGCGTTTTTGCTTTTTAGGGGCGAGTCACAAGCTCCCTGCCCCGCGCCAGACCGTTTTCCGCGCTTCTCGGCAGCGTGACCATGCAAACGCAAAGCAAGCGCCGCAAACCCCTGCCCCTCACGCGTTTACTTCACACTCCGGATACCCCGGCGTGGAGGGCCCGGTCGGCGAGCTTTGAATGCGCGCAGCGCCTCCCAATTCGGCAGCACTGCTAAATCCTTTAGGCGCAAACGCTTACCAGCACCTCCGTAAACATTGATTCTAATCGACTTACGCAAGGCGTAAGTCCTTTAGCAGCAACACTTACAAAAACAAAAACAGGGAGGGCCCACCGCAGGCACGAGCAGCTTCGGCGCGTAGCCGTTGCCTTCCAGGTGGGCTGGCTGTTTACCGGCCAGGCAAAACCGGAACGGCGCCCAGCAGCTCTCGGGTGTAAGCCTGGCTCGGCTGGTGAAGGACTTGCCCGGCGGCCCCGACCTCCACAAACTTGCCCGCGCGCATGACGGCGATGCGCGAGGCAACCTGTGCAACCACCGGCAAGCTGTGAGAAATAAAAATGTACGTGAGGCCAAACTCGCTTTGCAGCTCCTGGAGCAGTAGCAAAACTTGCGCGCCCACGGAAACGTCCAGCGCGGAAACGGGTTCGTCAGCAACCACGAGCTTTGGCCGAAGAATCAGGGCGCGTGCGATGCCGATGCGCTGCCGCTGCCC
>DATDHE010000316.1:0-8492 GCA_036521695.1 Candidatus Acidiferrum sp.
GTGTTCGTATACCCCGACTATTTCCACTTTCTTCGCTTAGCTACCAGCCGATCAACTTCGCTCTTGCAGAATCGAACTTCAGATCCCATTCGGTGGAATGATATTATTTCTTGGCGAAGCAGTCTGTAGATCGTACTTTTGCTTATGCGAGCGTAGTCGACTAGCTCCTCCAACGTCATGAACGGAGGCGGGTCACATTTTTTCATACGTGCGAATCGAAATTCCTCCCCCTCCAGCTTATTGAAATCTGCACAGTTTCTGATCCGCACAGATTTTTTTATCCACCAGTGAGGTTGAGGTCATTCAGGCGATAAGGAGCGTAAGTGAGCGCAACATAGAGCCTTTTAGGTGGTCGCTCTCCTCTGGTCTTGAATCCTGATTGTGCTTTCGTTCTTTTTACCAGAGCTCTTTTATCCACCGGCCTTCGCCAAGCAACACCGCGCGCTGAAGGCTTTCGGTGGCGTCACTGATCAGTTTTGTTCAAAGAGATTGTTGCGGGATTCTTTTCGCCATCAATCTCCGACCATTGCTCGAGCAGGTTGTAGCCCAATGCCACCAGCGTCGGTCCAAGGAACATCCCGACTACGCCAAAAGCAATGGCGCCTCCAAAGACTCCAAGCATCACAAGAATCATCGGCGTTGAACTTCCGCGGCTGATTAGTAGCGGCTTCACGACGTTGTCCAACATGCCGACCATCAGTCCCCAGGCTATTATGAAGATCGCCCACGCTATCGAAGTTTGTCGATATAACCAGAATGCAGCCGGCGTAGCGACAATCAGTGGCCCGCCCGGCACAAGAGACAAAAGAAATGTGAGGAATCCCAGGGAAGCGGCACCCGGCACGCCAGCGATCGCGAATCCAATTGCCGCGACAACTCCCTGAAGAAGCGCCGTGCCCAGAATCCCATAGACCACAGCACGAGTCGTCGCACCTGCGAGTTCGAGGAGGCGATCGCCCTTATTACCTGCGATTCGATAGAGTGCGAAATGGAGTCGGTTGGCGGCGACTTGTCCGTCGCGATAGAAGAAGAATGCTATGAGCAGGCTCAGGAAGATCTGAAAAATGCCAGCGGCAACCGCCGCGCCGGCCCAGAGAATTATTGTTTTCGCAGCAGGCACCAGCCTCGCCAACTCCTGCAGCCTGATCGAAGTGCTTTCATCCAGATAGTTCCAGTAAGCGATGATACGGCCGCCGACCAGCGGAACGCTCGCAACCCAGTAGGGCGGAGTTGGCGGACCCTCTCGGATGAGTTTCTGACTTGCCGAAAAAAGGCTTGAGACGTTTTCAGCGAGAGTGGCTCCCAAAATCGCAACCGGCACCGCTATGATCATCGTAAGCAACAATGTCGCGATTACTGCCGATAACGTCCGTCTTCCACTTAAGAACTCTTCAAGCCTCAGGAAGAGCGGCCAAGTCGTGAAGCAGAGAATCAGGGCCCATAGCATCGCAGATATGAATGGGCGGAGGACGAGAAGACACAAAACTCCTAGTAGAATGACGACAGCGCCACCAATCCACGCCTCAACCTGGTTTCTGCCACTACGATCGATCGATGTGTCACTCATATTTTTCGACCGGTTGCGGATCAGCCTAACGACCCCAGTAAGATCGAAGTTGGGGAAATGCTACAGTGATGCCAAAGTTTATTGTTGTCTGCGGCGCGATGGGAGCGTATTGCCGATAGGCCATCCACTGTCCTGTAACAAACAGGCTCATCGGGGGCAGTCCCGGGCGAACGAGCGTTCGGCCTATCCCGATGCTGAGCGGCAACATGGTCGGAGAATGTCGACGCCAGGCCAGCGTCCAAGTGGCCTCCGCGGATCGCAGGTACCATTTATCCCAGAGATGAAGTGCAAACACCGGTTGAAGGAGAAATGTATTTTGGGGTGGCCGACCAGGTGATGTATAAGCGAAAGAGATTGGATTCTGGGCAATGAATCCAACAAGCAGTCCGGGGACACCGGTATAAATCGCTCCAAGCGCCGGGCCAGCTTGCCATGCACCCTGGCCGGCGCTTCGAGAGGTGGCAGTGGGAAATACAAAGGTCGGTCCGATACCGATCAATAGCCCGCTTTTATTCCTGTCGGGCCAAGGCAAGATGGCGACATCGAAGACTGACAGATCGCCAAACTCGGTGCGGGTGCCGCCGCGCGAGCTGGGAACCGTCACCAAGGCGAGCGTCGCACGGATCAATTGATTGAACGGAAGAAACGAACGAGGTGGTACACGAGGAATCAACGGTCTAAGGATTAGTTGATTCGTCTCATAGTCTCTGGTGCAGGCAAGCGGCGTGCAGGGGCCGTAATTTGCGGGCGTGTAACTGTCTCTGACAATTAATTGTGGAAGCGTGGTTAGCGGATCGGTGAAGTCCTGCTCGAGCTTTGTTTCCTCCGTCACGGAAGAGCTCGGCTGTCCTTGAGCATTGGCGAGCCCGTCGACCGAAATAGTTATTCCCACGATGGAGATAAAGACGCAGGCGGCCCGCGAAATAGATCTTTTCGTCGGCCGTTCAAGCTTTGCCCAAAGGCGCAAGAGCAGATTCCTTGCCAACCCAGCCACCCAAAAACTCCCGAGATCGCCGCACGCCTTCAGGTAAAACCCGCCTGCTTTTGGCGACCCTCGCTACTTCCAGCGGCTTGATTCAGTCCGGATTGTACCGCGCTCCTTACCGACGGATGAAAGTTTGTAGGGCCAATTCGCTCCCACAGGCCTGAGCGGATCAGCTTGTCCCGAATCTCGTTCTTGGCGCGTGCCACTGTGAAGGCGATTCCTTTTGTGGCCAGGTCTGATCGAATCTCCTCTATCGCGTCTAATCCGGCTGAGTCGATTACGTTTATCGCCTCCATGTCGAAAACAAAAAGTCGTAACGAGTGATCGGACAAAGTTACTACATCGCGAACGCGCTTCTTGAAGTAATCAGTATTGAAAAACAAGAGCGCCGCGTCAAAACGGTAGACCAGGAGCCCTGGGATGGTTAGCGCGTTCGGGTATTCGCTTATGTCCGTAAATCCATCGACCCCGGGAACCTGTCCAAGGATCGCGTCGTACGGACTCGAAGCGCGCCTTATGAGAAGAACGAGGCTGAGCATCACACTCAGCGCTATTCCCGGCAAGACTCCGATTGTTGCGACACCCAAGGTCGCGATGAGGGAAAGCGCAAATTCCGACCGGCTAATATTACGTATCTTCCACACGGTCTGAAAGTCGAAAAGCGATGCACCGGCCAGGACCAGCACAGCACCTAGCGAAGCGGTCGGAATATATGAGAGCGGTCCGGTACAAGCTGTAAGTACCAATGCCATGACAAGGGCAGCCGTTAATCCGCTCACCTGCGACCGGCCGCCGGTAATATCGTTAATCGCCGTGCGCGAATCCGCACCCGCAATCGCGAAGCCGTTCGAAAGACCGGACACAACATTTGCCAGACCAAGCGCTATGAATTCTCGATCTGCCGCGACTTCGTACTTGTTCCGTACTGCAAAACTCTTTGCCGTTACCATAGAACTACAGAAGCAAATCAGAGCGATGCCCGCCGCGTCCGGTAGAAGACTGAGGGAGTCAGAAAGAAAAGACGCCGGCAGGTGAGGCCTCAAAAATCCCGCTGGAACCGCACCCAACGTTGCCACTGCCCATTTCTCCGAGTCCAGCACCGTCATCATTGCAATGCCACCGCAGACACCGACCAGAGCGCTGGGCAGACGGGGAACTAGTTTCCCCATCACGGAGATAAGTACGAGCGTGACGATTCCCACGATCAAAGTTGGGAAATGGGTCTGTGGGAGCTTCCAAATGAAATCTGCAATCCGCAGGAAGAAACCCGTGTCAGTGCGCACTGCAAATCCGCACAACTTTCCGAGCTGACCGCTAACTATGGTCAGCGCCATTCCGTTGAGAAAACCGACCAGGACTGGACGCGAGAGAAAATTCGCGATTACGCCCAGGCGTAGCATCCCGCCGGCAACGCAAAAAGCCCCAACCAGAACAGACAGCGTGATCGAGAGGTCCAGATAATGCTGCGGGTTTCCACTGGCTAAGGGTTCGAGCGCGGCAGCAACCAACGCGCAGGTCGCCGCGTCAGGACCTACAATAAGCTGTGGGGACGAGCCGACGATTGCATAGGCGATCAGAGGAAGAATGCTAGCGTAGAGCCCAACGACCGGAGGAAATCCGGCCAACTCAGCGTAGGCAAGCCCAGTTGGAATTCCGACCGCCGCTACTGCCGCGCCAGCGAGGAGGTCGGCGCTTCTAAGCGACGTACTTCTTAGCAACAAGTCGCTCCACCTATGCTACGGCGCATAGCTTCAGTCGATTGGCGAGGGCGTATTCTGTCGCCTTGGCTGAGCAGCTTAATCGTCGACTTCCTCCCAAGTCGCGTCGGGATTGTATTCGGTTATTCCGTTGGCCACCTTGGCTGTGTCCTTGCCAAGGTCCTTCTGAACGATGACGCCATCCTGATTTATCATAAATGTCATGACGCCGGACGCGCGGTAGCTGGCCGGATAGGCGATGAAGGCAAAGCCTTGCGTCATTTTTCCGTCCACAAGATAGTCTTTAGCACCACCCGGAGCATTTTTTCCCTGGCGGGAGAGGATTCTGTAGTAGTAGCCGTGAAAAGGAATGGCCGCGGCGGCGCCGGTTTTGTAGCCCTCGGCTGTAGCATCCGCAATTAGAGGGCCAATCGGACTTTCCTCTTCCCCGGAACTAACACACCAGTAAAGACCATCGTGTTTGCCGGGGTCGCTCTGGACCTTCTGCGCGAATTGCTTGACGCTTCCGTTGTCGCGAATCTCGCTGGCATACTCTTCTTGCGCGTCCGCCAGGTCTGCAAGTACGTCGATCGTATAAAGTTCGTTGCGACCTATACGACGATAGAGTAGCTCTCTTTTGCCAGCCTCCGAATCGAATATCCACCCGTCGCCGCTCTTCACTAGCGGAATCGGAAACGGCCAGTTATCGGCCCCCAGATACAAGACTACTCGACCTCGGTCGTCGTAGGCCAAGCGCTGCATCTGGTCGTACTTGGCGACAAAATTGTCACGCGAACTGTTATCGGCAACCGGATCGCCCGACGAGAGAATCTCCTTCGCATCTGGGCCCAGAATCGAAGAAAGAGCGGTCATATCGTCGATGCGTGCCGCCCCCACCAGGGCCTGTGCTGCTGCCGTAACTGTTGGGAATACTTGCTGTCCTGACGATGTCGCAGCGATTGCGGTTGAGGCGAGCAAGAAGCAGCACGCAAGTGCCGGGATGGCGCCGACATGTTTGTATCCGGCCGACGCAGTAGAATTCTTTAGATATTGCATCGCGAGTCTCTGTTCGTTCGTGGTTCCTTTTTAGTAGCTTCCGATTACGAAGAACTCCAATCACCAACTAGCGTCGTCGTCCGCCGCCTCCGCCACGACCACCGCCTCGACCACCACCTCCACCTCGGCCGCCTCCTCCTCCGCCGCGGCCACCGAATCCGCCTCCGCCGACGCTGGACCTTCCGCGGTTGCTCGAGGCTTGAGCTCGTCCTCCAGCTTGATAGCCACCAAATGCACCATTGCGTCCGCCTCTCGTATCCGCTCCGCCACCAAATCCGCGCGCCTGATTGTTGGCGCGATTCGCAGTTGCGGGTCCGTTTGATGCCATCCTATTGGCTGGCTGGGCTGGGCGCGTCGAGGCTCGGGCCGGCTGATTTTGCCCGGGATTCCGCTGCGAATTGCCAAGCGCGGAACTGTTCGGGAGGGCTTCCGCCTTCGGGAAGGTAGGTTTCGCTATGTTCGGATTATTTGCCGCGTACTTCTTCGCCGTGGCTGGGTTGTATGGCCGAGTAGATGGTCCTGCCAGCGTGTTGGGTGAACCAGGACGCCCGCCAACTCCCCTTGGACCGCCGATGCCCCCTGGACCTCCGGCACCGCCGGGTCCGCCGACACCCCCTGGTCTACCGGCTCCCCCGGGTCCGCCGGCACTCCCTGGCCTACCGACTCCCCCGGGTCCGCCGACACTCCCTGGGCCACCGACTCCGCCCGGCCTTCCCACTCCACCCGCCCCACCGACTCCACCCGCCCCACCGACTCCCCCCGGACGGTTTGCAGCCGGAGGTCTTGCTGGATAGTTGCCGTTGCCGCGTGGTGGGACCGGCGAATTGGACACGTAAACATTGTTGTTGTAGTGAACCGAACCGCCGCCGCCATCTGACCAACCGCAGTCCCAGTCATCGTCATCCTCGCTGAACAGCGCACCGAGAGCCATCCCGGTTCCAAACGCCAGCAACCCAGTCGCCAACATTTCAGTCCCGGTATATCCGGCGGGTGCCTGCACCGGAGCTCCGTAGGCTGTCGCGGGGTCATATTGGGGCGCATACACAACGTCTTGTTGGGCGGGCTGAATGATCACTGTTTGCTGCTGTGCAGCGGGCTGTGCCTCGCCTCCCGATGAGACAGGTGGTGGCGCAGGTTGAACTTCCACTTTTTGTTGTGCGTTGCTCTTAAGGGTCCCAGACTCCACAGCTCGACTGCGCAATTCCTGGATCGCCGCCATAACGTCGTCAGGCTGGTTGTAGTATGCTTCGCCGAGCGCCGAAGTCCATGCCAAGCTGTCGCTCATTGTTTGTAGAACCGGAGAGAACTGAGCCAACGACTTGATGCTTGGGTCCCAAGGTTGTGCATTCACCTGAGCGGCCAGTTGTTCGTGCGGAAGGCTCGAGTTTTGCTGCAGCCACCCATGGGCCTCCACCACTTGATCTGGATAGGTCGAAGCCACCAGGATTCGGGCGACCAATAAGTCAGGATACAGGGCGATCGGCGAGACCAGCTCCTCCAGTTCTTTCTGGGTAGCAGCTCCCGGAGCCGGTCCGGGTGCAGCCGAAGCAGCGGCAGGTTGATCTGCGCCGAACGAGTAACCAGTCAGCATCGGTGTCGTGGACACTATTACCGCGACTGCAAGTATAAGCGGTAAAGCACAGCCTTCGCGCTTTTTAAGTAGTCTCACTCTCAAAACCCGCCGGTGCTGAGTCACTGAAGATCCGATCGTCATCGCGTGTTTCATGGATCAATTGACCTTTGTCTAGCCAGTCGCGCCGTTTCTCAGTTATCGATGCCTGGCAAATACTTGCCCAATTTCGAGGCGGACTTCTATCGGACCAAGGTCTGATTTTCGGGAAGCATACGGTAAGGCACAATTCCATTGAATCGTGCTTACGATTACGACTTTTGGAGGGCGTGATGATAATGAAACGATTGGCAACTGTTATCCTGGTTCAAATTCTAGCTGCCGTGCCATTTGGTAGCGGAGCGTTTGCGCTAGGGCCGTTGAGTGCTCCGAGTGCGTCTGAGATCGATGGAAAAGTAACGGCCGCCCTGAACGAACTGTATTCACAAAACGAGGCGGCAAAAGCGCTCGGTGCGAAAGCAAAGGCAATACTCGTCTTTCCCGACATACGAAAGGGAGCCTTTATAGTAGGGGCCCAATATGGTTACGGCGCTCTTCGTAAAGGTTCACAGACAGCGGCCTACTACCGCACAAGCGCCGCCTCGTATGGCTTTCAGGGCGGCGTCAAGAAGTTTGCATACGCGCTGTTCTTCATGACGGATTCAGCAGTGGACTACCTCGATAAGAGTGGAGGCTGGGCCATAGGTACCGGACCCAGTCTAGTCGTGGTTGACGAAGGGATGGCGCGATCGCTCACTACCACTAGCCTGCGGTCGGACGTCTATGCTTTCGTCTTCGGCCAATCGGGCCTGATGGGTGGAATCGGTATCGAAGGCTCAAAGATCACGAGGATCACGCCCTAAGCCTGAACGGTTCTTTGCTGCGACGCGCAACACGCTCAAAACCCAGGGAGCCTTCGACCTTTTTGGATTGGATCGAAGGCCCCGAGCAGGCTTACTTAGCAGGTTCCTTGTCCAACGAAATCGCGGTCGCGCGCGAGGCAGTAATGACCAGATCGTCACCGGCTTTCAAGTTGGACAGCACTTTCGGATTATTTGCCTTCGCGGTTTCGACCGATCCATCTGCCCCTTTTATCGTCACCGTTCCGTTTGCTTTGTCCACTTGTACCACCGAAACAACAGCTTTCAGATGCTCCTCGGCCACAGCGCCAGGGACTCCGCCCGCATGTGCGGTCACAACACCGCCGTTCACCGATAGAGCCGGCAGAGACTCGCCAGCCTTCTTTTTCCGGACACTAACCGTTTCAAAATAACGCACGACGAGCCCCGCGCCTACGCGAGCAGCATCGAGGTTGTACGGGTTCTCTACCTTCAGAGTGTATTTTTGACCACCAGCGACTTGGACTGTGACCAACTTCTCAGCTTTGTCGACAGCGGTTACTGTTCCATGAATCGTTAGGACAGTAGCCGCGCGTAAACTTTCGGCGTCACCACCAGAAGCGGGTGCGGGTGCAGTTGTCTCCGCCAGCGCCAATCGAATCGCTGGGCTCAGTGCAAACCCGAGAATCATCAAGCCTAAGAAAGACAAACGTGCACGCACTTTCATGGTTTCCTCCGC
>DATDHE010000317.1:0-6704 GCA_036521695.1 Candidatus Acidiferrum sp.
CAGCGCGGCTTCCGGCACATCGGTTACGTCCAGCGTGGTCAAGTCCATCGAGATCGCGCCCACCAGCGGCACGCGCCGCCCGCGCAGCAGCGCGCAACCGCGATTGGTTCGCTGCCGCAGGATGCCGTCCGCATAGCCCGCGTTGATCACCGCGATGCGCGACGGCCGCTCGGTCACGAATCGCGCGCCATATCCCACCGGCTGGCCCGCGGGCAGATCCCGCAGCGTGATGATACGGGCTCGCATCGAAAGGCTCGGCTCCACTGGCAAACGGTCCCTGCTCCACGACTCCCTCGCGCAACTTGTAGTCAAACCGCATCTTCCCGTCCACCACCTGATCCTCCAGATGCATGTTCCGCATGACGTTCCCCACTGCCGCCGCAATCTCCGTGAGCGCCAAATCATGCGTCGTCACAATTCCGATCGCCCGCCGCTTTAGCAAACCCTGTATCAATCCTTCCGCTCCGATCCGCCGGTCTTTCGAATTCGTCCCCTCCAGCAACTCGTCAAACAAAAATATCATCGGCACAGCGCCATTGGCGGCGTCAAACACTTTCCGGATATGCAAAATCTCCGTATAAAAACTCGACCGCCCCTCTTGCAACGAGTCCGTGCTTCGAATCCGCGTTCCAATCCTCAGTGGCGTCAAGCGCAAACGCGCCGCTCGAACGGGCGCCCCCGCCATAGCCAGCACCGTATTGATTCCCACGACGCGCAAAAGCGTGCTCTTCCCGGACATATTCGACCCGCTCACTAGAAGCACTCGCGTCTGCGCATCGAGCCGCACGCAATTTCGCACACACTTCTCGGCGGCAAGCAGCGGATGGCCCAATTCCTCGCCCTCCAAAAAACCCAACCCTGCTTCTGAGGCAACAAATTCCGGAAACGGATCTGCGGGGTGCTCATACGAGTAGGTTGCAAGCGAGAGCAACGCCTCCATCTCTCCTGTCAACTCCGCCCACCGGCGCATCCTCCCGCCCCAACGCCTTCGCCACGCCTCCGCGGCCATCCCTACCTGCACGCTATAAAGAAACGGCAGTTCAGCCATCTTTGCGATCACACTGTCGCCAGCGTCAATCCAATTGACGATCCGCGAGAATCTTCGAATAGCCAGCGAAGCTGGCTCATGCCCCTGATTCAATTCCGCTGCCAACTCCTTCAATCGCGGTGCAGCGAACGGCTCTCGTTCCAACCGTTCCAGAATTTCCGAAAAAAGCAGCAAACCCTCGGCGTTGCAATCCACTCCCTCGATCACCGAATGCGCCTTGCGGCGCAGCCACGCCAGAACCACCGACTCCACCGCCATCACGCTCAAGAGCGGCCAAAGCGCTGCCGTCTCAAAGTAGTAGACGGTGCCCGCGGCCGCGCCGACAGCCAGCAACGCCATCGTCCCGCGCCACACGCCGCTCGGCAAAATCGATTTCCCCTCCGCCCAATCAATCAACGATTCCGGATTCAACCGCGCCCGCAAATCCTCTCCCGTTACCGCCAAATCCTCGCGCAAATCCAACTTTTCGCGCAGCTCCTCCACGAGTTTCTGCCGCTCGAGAATCACTCCCAATTCCGATCCCTCACACAACCAGCCCGCCAACCGCCTCTCCCCCATCGGCAATCGCGCCGTCGATAACAGTTCGAAAAGGCACCCGCGCCCAAAAAGATCCAGATCCTCCGCATAGACATGATTCGCATCGCGAAAGCGCTCCCCGGTTTGCCCGCCTCCGGCCCAGCGGTCCTCGATGCGTCGAACCCCCTTGCGATAAAATTCCGCCGCGGTATTCGCCCGCGCCTTCGCCCGCAAGACGCGCCCATGCAAAATCGTCAGCAGGGAATAAGCCGCCACCGGAACGATCAGCCAATAGGCAGTCGCCATATGCTTCCCCAAAACCGCCCACCCCAGCAGCAACCCCGCTGCAATGACCGCCAATTTCGCGTACCCCATCCTCAGATGTAATTGATCCTTTGCCAAAATCGTCTTCAGGCATTTCTCCAACCGCTTCTCGTACTCTGCTTTTGGCTCGGCCACATTCCCTCTCAGCACATCTCGCCGGTAGCCCACCGAGTCTATCCCTTATCGAGCGTCAGCGTCGCCGGCTCCGCGCAGCTAAGGACCGCCACTCCCGGCTGTCTCCCATGCCGCCTGCACGAAACTTTGCGCCGCGGGCCAACCAAGAAAATCTTCGCTTTTCTGTTTCGCTACGGAAGGATTGCAACGCTGTGGAATAACTCCCTATGGCAGGCACGATGACGACTGCGAACCGCTAGGTCCTAACCCCGCTCCCCGTTGTGCCCCTCGGCGTGCCGTAATCGCACCCTTGGACGCCGCAGGACCACGCTGCGCCGGACTCGCCAACGCGATCTCTCCGCCGGTACAACCAAGTTCCGTGCCTCTCGCACTTCAATGTGTTCACTCCCGGCTCCTCAATCGGATTCACATGATCCGGCATGCCCATCAGCGTGAAGTACCCGCTCCCTAGATCATAGCGAACGCTGCAACCTTCGTGACCGCAGTGATACGAGGGCCGGTTGTCCGTACCCGAGGGAAGACCGCTTGCCTCGTAGCGCATGACCTTGTTATCGCGCGGGCAAAGCGGTTCCAGCTTTCCATCGAGCACGTAACCCTCAGCCGGCTGCGTCATCTTGTTCTTTCTAATCTTTCCTCATAGATAAGATGCCTAGCAAGCCGCAAAAGGTGACGAACGCGTCTTATTCTGTGGGTCGCCAGCCCATTCCTAACTTTTCCACATATTTCCACAGCCTCATCAAACTGCTAACGTCCCCGTCAACCCCCTCCAAACTCTCGACTTCGGTCAGTCTGATGCGAATCCGCGCGGCGTGATTCGAATTGCGGCGAAATAATAGTATTATCTATTGATAATATAATTATCTGTAATAATTTTGATGATGCCCACGCCTGGTCCTGATCTTCGCGTACGCTGAAAACACGGGTGAGGCCACCACCGCCACAATTGGCAGCAAAGTACGACGGTGACCAGAACACGTCTTTCCTGCTCGCTACTTCAGATTTTCACCCAACTCCACTCCTTCGAGTACGGCACGCGGCTCATCCGGTATCCAGACTTCACGCCGGTGACCACGTGATCGCTCCAGTTGAATCCCACTCCTGCCTTGGGATCGTAGAGCCCCGGCTCTTCGGAAAAACACATGCCCTTCTTCAGTACCGTGTAGTCTCCCAGTGCAAGGTACGGCGGCTGATGCCCCTCGGATCCTTCTCCGTGTGCCGGCCGGTGATAAATGAAATCCTGAACTCCCTGCGCCACCTGGTATTTGTGAATCTCATACGCGACGCTCGAGCACGTAGCGCCTTCCTTCTGCAGCTCCACCTGCATATCGCAGGTGTGCTGGCTCACTTCCCAAAGTTTTCGCATGTGCTGGTCAAATTGCCCCGCATTGTCGGCCAGGATGTACATGCGATAGTTTTCTCCGCCATGCCCACCGATGTACGCATCGCCATCGACCTGCAGCGGCAAGTTCCGCTGGATGCGATTGAAGCGCGGCTGATTCGGATGCGGATAAGCGCACAGGCGCCCCACGCGGCAGTCAATCTCAACGCTCGCGGCCACGCCATGGTGCGGCAATCCGTTGGCAAGGTCCAAATCCGCATACAGCTGGTTGTTGATCCAAAACGTACTTGCGACGGCCACTTCGTAATCTGTCACGTCCGTTCCGTACGTCAGAATGTAATCTCGCGCGTATGCGTGGGCCCGGTCAAAATAGATGTACGCCCGCCGCGTAAGCGCAAGCTCCTCCGGCGTCTTCACTTCGCGCATATCCAGCAGCGTGTCGCTGACGTCTACCCACTTTACTTTCGGCAGAATTTTCTTGGCGGTGGCCAACTCATCGGCGTAAAGCTTGCCATCAATCCCGATTTTATTTCCCTGCACGCCTTTCGCCTTGATTCCTTCGAGAAGCATCTGGAACAAGTCCACAGTTTTTCCTTGCACCACTTTTCCTTGCTCGGGAAATCCACCCTCCGCGTGCTTGGTGTCGAAGTATTCCCAGCCGCCGCCAAACCACCAGCCTTTCACCATGTCGCGGTCCAGCGCCGGATAGAGATACCAGGGGTCCGCATCGTCTGCATTCATATAGACTACCTGCGGCCGCTCCGTATGCGTGTGCCAGTAGCCCGTCAGATAAATAATGTTGAGTTGATCGCGCGCCGCAAATGCGTGAATATCTTTTTGCGCCAACTGCGCCTTGAAGCGCGCAACCGTCTGCTTATTCCAGTCCAGCGCCAAGCGGTCAACCTGCGCCGGTTCCGGCGGTCCTTCCTGGCCCGGCGTCGGGCCCAACAGTAGCTTTTCGCTGGTGCCCGAACTGCGGCCCTTCACGATTTCCGCAAGCGACCCGCCCGCCCCTTGCGATTGCATTCCATCAATCTTGTCCATGCGGCGAAACAAACCACCGCCCAGCAACGCAAGGCTTCCACCCTTCAAGATATCCCGGCGATTCCGATTCATCTCTCCTCCAATTGTTGTTTTTTCGGCCGATCAGCTCGCACAAATCATTTTTGTCCGGCAAGTTCGTTCCACTCACGTTCGCCCCGTTCGAGCACAGCGGGCAAATCTTCTCGCAGCACAAACCGTTCATGGATCAACCTCATCGCTGCTTCCGCGAATTTGCCCATGTACTGTTCGCGCGAAGTATATCGCTCTGCAACGGAAAGGCGCGGGTCCCCGGATTTCTCGCGCTCCGCGGCAGTTTTCGCGAAGGGAATGAAAGAGCCGTAGAAGCTGAGCCGCAAATCGCCGGCCCCAATACTCGGATCACGCAGGTTCCATCCGGTGTAAGTGGCCAAGGGAACTTGCAGTTCCGGCAGGTTCACGCCGCCCTGATCGTTCCCATCGGCGTCCGATTGCGGGACCAGAACAACGAACGGCTTGCCAACTCTCGGAGGTTCAAGGCTGACGATTCCTTCTTTCCACCGCGGGCCGAAATCAAGGTGATACGCCAAGCTCGCCTCGTGCGGTTTGTTAACGCCCGGAATTCCTGGAAAGGCCCACTTATTCAGGGGCACGAGGGTGGCATCGGCGATCTTCGGATACGTGCTTGGCGGAGGAGGCGTGCCGTCTTTCACCCACTCGTCCATGTCAGTGATCAGCGCGCGCCAGTACCACTGAACGGGATTCGGATTGTAGCGCTGCTGGGCAGTGGAATCCGGCGAGTTGGTATTGCTCCTTTGTGGAGGAAAGGGCGCCGAGAAATGCTGCAAGCCGGAGAGCAGATAGACGCGAACATTGTCGCCGAGTTTGGCGTCAGCAAGACCGTCCGGCGAGGTGTGAATCAAAGATGCAGAGCGGCCCCAATATTCGTACGAAGTATTGGTGAAAAATATCTTCGGCTCCATGTGCGATTTGTTTGAAGCGTCGAGCAAGCCGGCTGTTTCACCGGTATCGAGATCGCTTTCCGGCAGGTCAGTGAACGGGAAAAGGTCCGTTGGGAAAAAGAGGCTGGAGAGCGGCTGGGCATCGCGCGAGGGCTGCGCAAAACGATGATTGAAGCTGCCTCTGCCAGCGCCAGCAACGTGAGCGATGACGCCGTCGATCACCTGGCGGCCTTGCTCGTCGGCGTTGAAATCCTGATAGAGAAAATGGCGGAGAAAACGCCCACTCTGGGAAATTCCCACGGCGTAAACGCGATGCACGGGCGCCGTGGATTGCGGATCGTATTTCAGGTAAGAAAGAAAATCACGGACAGCAGCGAGGCCAAGGCCAGCGACAACGGGATCTTTGGCTTCGTGAACGACTTCATAGATCTTGCCGGCCTGAAATCCCCCGTCTAGGTGGATGAAATGAGGGTCCGCAGCGAGCTTGCCATCGACGGTGTGAGCGAAACTCCACTGGCTTCGAGGTATCGCTTGCCGCGGACCATCCGGCGTATCGCGCACCGTCAATATATTTTTCGAACTTGCCGGATCGTCGACGGGATAACTTTTTCCGCCCGTTGGACCGAGGAGCGAGTGGCCAAGCGGCATGTCTTGCACTTTTTGCGCCGGCGTGAAATCCGAGCGTACCAAACCTCGAATATCTTTTCCTTCTGCATCGTGGGCAACCGGGGCAAACAGCCGCAGGTTTTCTCCGCCATCAGGGACGTCAAATTCCCAGCCGACCCACGCGAGAGTATAGCCTTCGCGCATGAGAAACCCGTCGCCATATTCTCCATTCGGATCGGAAGAGCTATAGCCGTCCACGATGTGATGAATTCCTTTTCCGCCGCGATTCGAGACTTCAAACAGAACGTTGCCGTTTCCTTTGTTCATGTCTTTGGGTCTCAGCAGATAGAGGTCGGCGGAGAATTCGACTTCACCTTGCGAATTGCGCGGCGCTTTGTCGAGGTCCACGATCAGTCGGTTGTGGAGGTTGTCCGGATACACCGCAAAATAGACGCGTCCGACGATTTTCTCGTAGCGTCCTGGCAATCCGAATTCGCGGCCGTCCTGAATCTCGGTGCGCGAGATAATCTCGACGCGCGTGACACGCGCGTCAGCCCTGATAGAAGAGAACAGGAAGACTACGATCGACGAAATCCAAACGACTTGCGCGCGCAAAAGATCCATGAGCAGCCTCCAGAGAGGCCACAGCTTACATCATTGCTTGCCGAAACCAACTCCGCTGATACAGATTTCATACATTGGAGTGCGGTCGAATTTCAGCCTCACCACGCTGAGTTTGGCGGGATCGAAGGGC
>DATDHE010000318.1:0-7208 GCA_036521695.1 Candidatus Acidiferrum sp.
TTCTAAACCGAAAGTAATAAAACAGCGGCTCGCTACGTGGCTGCTGGCCCATCATTGGCAGTGTTCCTCCTTGCCGCTCAGGTAGCACAGCAGCCCTTCGTCAAGCCAGAAAAATCGGCCCTGACTTTTTCAACAGAATCACATGCCTTTGGGTGGAGCGATCAATACCTAGGGATGTTCAATTTTGCACAGTTACGCTGTTTGGTTGGTTACACTCCTCCCATCGAGTGGTTATAGCTGTGTCCTGGCATTCCTATCAGAACGTGGGGGAGAGTCGCCCTGTGAGCGGGACAGTGGAATTGCAGTTTGTCTTTCAGGTGCTGAAAAACTTCATTCCTGCGAGGACAGTTTCCACGGCGGTGAGCAGATCACTTGCGGCCAATGTTTTCAAAACGTAGCCTGATGCACCAAAGCTCATAGCCTCCTGCACTATGTCAACCGAGGATTCCTCGCTCAAGAAGATTATTTTAGCTCCCGGGACCATTTCACGGATTCGTCGAGCCGTTTCGATGCCATTTAGCGATGTAAGGCTGATGTCAAGTAGAATCAAATCCGGCTCTAGTTCCACTGCTTTTTCAAACGCTTCTAATCCGTTTGAAGCCTCGCCGACGATCTGCAATCCCGGCTCTTTGCGGAGCTTGGAAGCAGCAAAACGACGCCAGGGTTCAAAATCATCTACCACGAGAATACGTGTTGACGAAGGTTTCAGACAGCCTCCTCCTGATCATGCTTCAGTCGAAGTACTGACCAGTTCTGAACTAAACCCTCGAACTGTACGAATTCAGACTGTTTCTGTCGTTGCTTGAAAACAACCTCGTTGTTGCTCAGGAACAGTGAGGGAACTTGGCCATTAGCGACGAACGGAGTAGTGCATGGAGAATGTCAGTGATCAGGGAAATCGACGCTGGCTCGTCCTACGCCCGGCATGAGCACAGTTGTCCGGGTACGGCGTTTTTACCGCACGCGCGCATAGCTCCCCGCCTCCGTTCACTCCTTAGCGAGAACGCGCATCCCGTAAAGCAGGGTCGAAAAACCCTGTGTCGCAAGTCAAGCCGTGCTGAAATTAAAGGACTTAATGCCATAAGCTCCCTTGCCTGACGTTGAGCGATTTTCATGAAGTTTCGCGGGCCGTAGGCCCTAGGGGACACTAGCGTTTACCAAGACATGGCGATTTGCTGAGTCAGGTGTTCGAGGCTCTTACTTCGGTGGCTGTGCGGACTGGTTTTCACTTGTCGGCGGACGATCCCCTTCAGTCGCAGATAGTTCACCAATTTCCCATAGTGCTCATCTGTGTGCGCTGTATTGATCGAGAACAGCGTCAGCTTCGCTACGTTGAAGTTGAAGAGTTTCACCATCTGGCTGCCTTTTGCTCGAATGCCGTGTTGCAGTACGCCAATCCGTCCTTGAGCGCAGCCACGAGGTCCGCCTTTGACGTCTTCGTTTTTTCGATGTCCTTTGCTGGGTTTGCTTCACCTATGGCTTGCGAGCAGAATATGTATGAAGCGTCGGCCACATGGCCAACGAGCTGGCCAAAAGTGCGAACCTCCGGTGTCGGCTTGAAGGAGTAGTTTTCTTCCGGCATTTTCTGCGCCGCGCCGACGACCGCGCTGCTTACAAACGAGTAAAAACCTTTTTCGCTCGCGGTAATCGGGTTCGCGGGCGGAGCGGACGACGCCGGTGGTTTCTCCTGTCCGAGCAGAGCAACGGGAACTGCCATCAATGCAACAGCCTAAGAGAAAGAGGGCAAGGACGCCCTCGACATTGACTGACGCAGATTGAGGACTGAGTTCGGGTTCTCGCAAACAACTGACTGTTTTACCGGTAAGGGCGAGCTTATGACCAGTTCATGATCGATGCGTGAGCGAATCGAAGGCCATGAACATACCATCGAGCCTCAAACACTGTGGCTCATGCCTTCCGTTAGCGGACGCAACGCGGCTTCTGAAATCGTAAACGCCGTAAAACCGCACGCTAAACAGACGGCCAGCTTGGGGAATACTGGGATCCCAGGCTTGTCCAGATTTTTGAGGCCGGAAAAGGAGAAATGGATCATCATCTCAGCTACAAATTTTGCCTCATTACCCGACCCACATGATCTACATGCCATAATCGTTTCTCCCCACTTCAGACTGCCTTACATTTCTACGATCCGTCGGCAACTGATACTCGTTAGCACGGCGACAAATGCACCAGACAACGATCCTCTCGATTTCATCCGGTTTCCGCGCCGTATGTGCTTCTAAATAGGAAGACGCGAAATGAGGGTCAAAATAGTAAGGGAGTCAGTAAAAAGTTGATTGAGACGAGGATGACCACACGGACGCAAGACGCACACCGATGGTTAGATTTTTCTCCGCCTGGAGTGTACTGTATTGAAACGGCGGAGACTTAGATGACCCTGCCTTCAACCCACGACGTCACCCAGATGCTCAAAGCCTGGACTGCCGGTGACGAACAGGCTCTCGAAAAGCTCACCCCATTGGTATATGGGGAATTACATCGAGTGGCACAGCGTTGCATGGCGGGACAAAGACCCGATCACCCTCTGCAAACGACCGAACTCGTCAACGAGGTTTATTTACGTCTAGTTGACTGCGGACGAATGAATTGGCAGGACCGCGCGCATTTTTTTGCAATGTCAGCGCGGCTGATGCGGCGCATTCTAATCGATTTTGCTCGCTCCCGCGGCTACGAGAAGAGGGGCGGTGGTGTGCTTCATATGTCTCTGGACGAAGTGCCTTCGGTGTGTAGAGAACCCGATGCGAACCTTGTGGCCCTAGATGATGCGTTGACGAAGCTTGCGAACGTAGATGAGAGGAAGAGCAAGGTTGTCGAACTAAGATTCTTCGGGGGATTGAGCATAAAAGAAACCGCCGAAGTATTGAGAGTTTCGATCGAAACAGTGGTGCGGGACTGGAGATTGGCAAAGAGCTGGCTCCTGCGGGAATTGAGCGAGGCGAATTGACGTGGATCCTGCGCTTTGGCATCGAGTCGAAGAGCTGTTTAACGTTGCTTTGGATTTGGACGCGAGCCGCCGCGCGGAATTCCTGGAACACGCCTGTGGGGAAGACGAGCTACTACGACGCGAAGTGGAGTCGCTCCTGGCTCACGAGCAAAAAGCTGGGCATTTCATTGAGTCGCCAGCGGTTGAGATTGTGGGAAAACTGGTCGCCCATGAGGCCGGGATGACCGAGGACGAAGCGAAACTGATTGGCAGGAAAGTCTCTCATTATCGCGTTTTGGAGAGACTCGGTGGTGGCGGTATGGGTGTGGTTTATAAGGCTGAGGACCTAACGCTGCACCGGCTCGTCGCACTCAAGTTCCTTTCTCAGCATTTGTCTCAGGACCCACAAATGCTCGAACGCTTTCGTCGGGAGGCGCAAGCCGCTTCCGCTCTAAACCATCCAAATATCTGCACGATTTATGCGATTGGAGAGGAGAGCGGGCATACCTACATTGCGATGGAGATGCTCGAAGGCGACCCATTGAACCGTCGGATTGCGGGAAGTCCGATCGAGCTGGAAGCTATATTGGAGTTGAGCATCGAGATCGCCGACGCACTTGATGCCGCTCACACGGAGGGCATCATTCATCGCGACATTAAACCCGCGAACCTCTTTGTGACCAAGCGAGGCCACGCCAAGATCTTGGATTTTGGGCTGGCGAAAATGACCTCAGCGAGCGGCCGAGTGGCTGCAGGGGCAGGAGGCACAGTCGGGAAGACGCTGGGCGTGAGTGCGCAGCACCTCACTAGTCCGGGCACCGCCCTGGGCACGGTCAGTTACATGTCCCCGGAGCAAGTCCGAGCCAAGGAGCTGGACGCACGCACGGATCTGTTCTCTTTCGGTGTGGTCCTCTACGAGATGGCTACGGGGAAGATGCCCTTCCGGGGCGAGAGTTCGGCTTTGATCACGGAAGCCATTCTGAACAGAACGCCAACGGCGCCCGTTCGCCTAAACCCCGACATTCCGCAGAAACTGGAGTACGTTATCAACAAAGCATTGGAGAAAGACTGCCGTTTGCGGTATCAGAGCGCCGCCGATCTGCGCACAGACTTGCAGCGCCTTAAGCGCGACTCGCAACCGCGGCAAGTTACTGAATCCAAAGGGATAGATGAAGAGGAATCTGCGCCGCTATTCAGAACTACCCCTCTCTCTTCTAGTGCCAAGCGGAAGACAATTCCCTCGCTGCCAGCGGAGCCTCCGCTTCGCCGCTGGAATTGGAAGGTAATCCTCTCCGTTGTTATCTTGCTGTCATTTTTTCTGGTCGCTGGCGGTTTGTACTGGCGTCCGCACAACCCGGTGAAACTGACGGACACAGACACCGTCGTCCTCGCCGAGTTTACCAATTCCACTGGTGAAGCTGTTTTCGACGACTCCCTCAAACAGGCTCTGGCCACCGACCTGCAACAATCGCCCTTCCTAAGCCTGCTCCCCGAGCGCAGAGTCCGAGAGACCCTGAAATTGATGGGGCATTCGCCCGAAGAGAGCCTGACGGGGGGCGTGGCCCAGGAAGTCTGCCAGCGTACGGGAAGCAAGGCCTTGCTGTCTGGTTCAATTGCAGCCCTGGGTAGCGAGTATGTGATTAGCCTCAGCGCTGTGGATTGTCAGTCCGGGGATTCTATGGCGAGGGAACAGGCCCGCGCGGCGAAGAGAGAAGAAGTGCTGGAAGCCCTCGACGATGCGGCGACAAGCTTGCGGCATAAAGTGGGTGAAACGCTGGCCTCAGTGCAGAAGTACGACACCCCCATCGCCCAGGCCACGACGCCTTCGCTGGTAGCCTTGAAGGCCTATTCGTTGGGGCTCAAGACAATGACCGAAAAGGGCGATAGTGAAGCGATTCCGCACTTCAAACGGGCCATCGAGGTGGACCCCAACTTCGCTTTGGCTTTTGCCGCTCTGGGAACTGCGTACGGGAACTTGAGAGAATCCGATTTGGCCAAGGTAAACTATCAGAAGGCTTATGATCTACGCAGTCGCGTGAGCGTTCGGGAAGACTATGCAATCTCCGCATACTACTTCAATGATGTAACGGGAGAGATTGAGAAGGCCAACCAGACCTACGAGCTGTACGAACAGGCCTATCCGCGGAGCTGGGTGCCGCACAACAACAGAGGAGAAAATTTCGCGGCCCTCGGACAGTGGGATATGGCTCTGCCCGAAGTCCTGGAAGCGAATCGCATTAGCCCGGAGAGTGGAATACCTTACGGGAATCTCGTTGGATACTATTGCCGCTTGAACCGTTTTGGCGATGCGAAAGCCACCTACCGGCGGGCGGTGGAGCACAGCCTGGATTATCCCGACCTGCACTACTTCCGATATGGCGTTGCCTTCCTGGAGGGCGATGCTGCGGAAATGCAGCGCCAAGCAGACTGGGCCGCTGGTAAACTAGGCCAGGAAGATGTCCTTCTGTCCTATCAGTCCGATACCGAGGCCTTTTCCGGGCATCTTGAGAAAGCACGGGTATTATCGCAACGTGCCGTGGACTCCGCCCGGCGAGCGGGCGAGAAAGAAAGCGCTGCCAAACGAGAATTGAACGAGGCTATTCGGGAAGCCGAGTTTGGCAATGCCACCGAGACTCGCAGTCAAACGGCTGCCGCGCTGGCTCTGGCCTCGACTCGGAGCGTGCGGGTTCTGTCAGCTCTTGCTATGGCGCGTACAGGCGATGTGGACCACGCCCAGAAGATGGCAGTCGAGCTGCAAGACCAGAATCCGCTCAACACTAAGTTGAACGGCTACTGGCTGCCCACCATTCGCGCCGCCATCGAAATCAGTCGCAAGAACCCTGCGAGGGCCGTCGAGATTCTGCAGATCGCTGCTCCTTACGAGTTGGGGGTTCCCGGCCCTCAACCCGAAATTGGCGTAATGCTCTATCCAGCCTACCTGCGAGGGCAGGCCTATCTATTGCTGCATCAAGGTAGGGCGGCTGCTGTCGAGTTTCAGAAATTTCTGGACAATCGCACCATGGTGATCAATTGCCCGCTCGGCGCTCTGGCCCATCTCGGACTCGCCCGTGCCTACGCGTTGCAAGCTGAGACCACCAAAGCCCGCGCCGCTTTTCAGGATTTCCTTGCTTTGTGGAAAGACGGCGACCCCGATATCCCGGTCCTGAAAGAGGCGAAAGCGGAATACTCACGGCTTCACTGACACATCCTTCCGTCTGTGATGCAAAGGCCCTCGGTCAATCGTTGGGGCGCAACTGTCAGATTTTCCAGTAGGCACAGGCGTCGCGCGGTGCTTAGCATTGGGGGTGTCCGAACCGCATTCCATGACTGGGCAAACCATTTCTCACTATCGGGTGCTGGAAAAAATCGGTGGCGGCGGGATGGGTGTGGTGTACAAGGCGGAAGATCTCAACCTTCGCCGCTTTGTTGCTCTGAAGTTCCTTCCTGACGACCTGGCCCAGGACCCAGAGTCCCTCGCACGCTTTCGGCGAGAAGCACAATCCGCCTCGGCTCTGAACCATTTCGGTATCTGCACGATTTACGAAATTGCGGAGGAGAACGCCCGCATTTACATCGTCATGGAGCTGCTCGAGGGAGTATCGCTCAAAGAGCAGTTCGCGTTTGGTCCGCTGGATTTGCAGACTCTGTTGGAACTGTCCATTGAGATTGCTGATGCCCTCGACACGGCACATGAAAAAGGCATCGTCCACCGCGACATCAAGCCCGCCAACATCTTTATTACCAAGCGCGGTCACGCCAAGATACTAGATTTCGGTCTGGCAAAAGTTGCCCTAGCGGACCGCCAAAAGCTCGCCCTCGCAGGAATCACGCTCGACGCGCGGGCCGAGAGCACCACTTCTCTCACCGGATCGGGGATTAGGCTCGGAACGGCGGCCTACATGTCGCCGGAACAGGCTTTGGGGAAACCGCTCGATGTACGCACGGATCTGTTTTCCTTCGGGGTGGTGCTTTACGAGATGACCACGGGCCGACAGCCGTTTCGTGGAGAGACTACGGCTACGATGCTCGACTCCATATTGCACCAGGTCCCGATGGCCCCGGTGCGGTTGAATCCGGATGTTCCCGAGCAGCTGGAACACGTCATCAACAAGTGCCTGGAGAAAGACCGGAACCTGCGTTACCAACATGCTTCGGGAATCTGCTCTGACCTGAAGCGGCTCAAGCGCGATCTGGAGTCGAAAGAAAACTTTGTCACCCCGGAAGCGCAAGAGGAACAGCCCTTAGTGCCAGCCGTTGCAGTGCT
>DATDHE010000319.1:0-8442 GCA_036521695.1 Candidatus Acidiferrum sp.
CCAGCAGGATGACAATTTCCGCGAGTATATCCCGTTCTACGAATACTTTGATGGAGACACTGGGAGGGGCGTCGGGGCCTCGCATCAGACCGGATGGACGGGAATCATTGCGAAGCTGTTGCAGGCGCGTGAGGGCTACACGTTACACGACCCAGCGCTTCAGCAGAAGGCGAGTTCGAGACCATGAAGCATGTTGTGATTGTCGGTGGTGGTTTTGCCGGGTTGAAGTGTGCCGGCAAATTGGCAGCAGAGACCGACGTGCGTGTCACGCTGATCGACAAGAACAACTACCATCAGTTCCAGCCTCTTCTGTATCAGGTTGCGACCGCGCAATTGGGCCCGAGCGACGCTGCATTCATGCTCCGCAGCGTTCTCAAAGAACACCTGAATGTCGATGTGAAGATGGCCGAAGTGACCTCGGCAGATTTGGCGACACGGACGGTCAAGACTGCCGATGGGTCCAGCTATCAGGGTGACTTTCTTGTGCTCGCGGCCGGCTCGCGGCCCAACTTTTTCGGAACGCCCGGAGTCGAGGCCAATGCGTTCCCGCTGTATTCCCTGCGGCAGGCAGAGTTACTGCGTTCGCGAATCCTGGCCGTCTTCGAATCAGCCGATCGTGACCCCAGCCTCATCAGCAAGGGCGCGTTGAATTTCGTCGTCGTGGGGGGAGGGCCTACGGGTACGGAGATCGCGGGGGCCTTGGCGGACATGATCGACAACACCATGAAATCGGAATATCGCGACCTACCCGTCCAGCAGGCAAAGATAATCCTTGTCGATCACGGTAAGACGGTATTGGGCCCATTCACGGAGAAATCGCAGCGCTATGCTGCGAAGATGCTGGCACAGCGCGGCGTGGAGTTGCGCTTCGGTGTTGCGGTGAAGGAGGTTGCCCCGGACCGGGCGCTTTTGTCCGATGGCACGGAGATCCTGAGCCACTGCGTGATATGGGCGGGCGGAGTGCAGGCCTCTGCCATCTCGGAGACGGGAATTGCTTTCGGCCACGGCGGCCGCATCGATGTGCAACCCGATCTTACCCTGCCCCGATTACCGGGTGTGTATGCGCTGGGCGATTTCGCTAACATCGCCGGAGCCGACGGCAAGCCGCTCCCACAGCTGGCATCCGTAGCAGAGCAATGCGGAAAATCTTGCGCCCGAAACATTGCTGCCGACATTGCGGGCCAGCCGCGAGAGCCTTTCCGCTACTGCGACATGGGGATCATGGCCATGATCGGACGTAATGCCGCCGTTGCTGAGATCGGACGAAGGCACCATGAACTGGAAGGCGCCATCGCATTCGCGGCATGGCTCGGTGTGCATGCCGCGCTGCTATCGACCAGCCGAGCTAAGATCGGAGCTTTCATGGAATGGGCCTGGGACTACTTCGGAAATGTACGTGGAGTTCAGATCCTCGACCGCGGCGTCGAGGCTCGTATCAAATGGAACGATCCCCCGAATCCATCGTCGCCGAATGGGGAAGAGGCATCGAGGCCGATTTCGCCAAAATGAGCAATGCTTGATGTATCCAACCCCGTTCACGACAACGTGACACAGCCTGGAAGAGAGGTCAATATGTCGCTCCAGAATAAAGTTGCAATCGTTACTGGTGGCAATAGCGGTATCGGCCAAGCCATTGTGCTGGAACTCGCCAAGCAAGGTGCCGGTGTCGCGATTGATTACGTCTCTCATCCCGAGGCAACCAGCGCACTCGAAAAGCAGATCGCGGGATTGGGAGAACGCGCCTTTGGTGTTGACGCTGACGTCAGCAAGGTCGGCGACCTGCAGAAGCTGATCGATGCGGCAGTCGCGAAATTTGGGCGCGTCGACGTCATGGTGAACAACGCCGGCGTCGAAACCCGCACCTCGATTCTCGCTACCACCGAAGCGCAATACGACAAGGTGCTGAATATCAACCTGAAGAGTGCCTTCTTCGGCACCCAGCTTGCTGCCAAGCAGATGCTCAAGCAGGGCGGCGGAGGCCGCATCATCAACATCACATCTGTCCACGAAGACTGGCCTATGCCCGGCAACACCGCGTATTGTCTTTCCAAAGGCGGAATGCGCATGCTCACGCGCACCGCGGGCGTCGAACTCGCCCCGCACAATATTCTCGTCGTGGGCGTCGGTCCGGGCGCGGTCGCCACACCGATAAACCTCGGCACCATGCAGAATCCCAAACTGCTGGCCAAGTTGGATGCTGCCATCCCTCTTGGCAGAATGGCGAGACCCGAAGAGATTGCCAGCGTGGTCGCCTTCCTTGCCGGAGATGGAGCCAGCTACTTAACGGCCATGACCATCATCGCCGACGGCGGCTTGATGCAGAGTAGTCCCGGGCTGTAATGGAGAGAAGCTCATGAACAATCAATACGATGTGATCATCATCGGCAGTGGCGCGGGCGGAGGCACGCTGGCCCGCCACCTCGCGCCATCGGGCAAGAGCATCCTCATCCTGGAGCGCGGCGACTGGTTGAAGCGCGAAGCTATGAACTGGGATCCGGAGGCGGTCTTCGGTGAGAACCGGTACATCTCCAAGGATACGTGGTACGACCACAACGGGAGAGCATTTCAGCCGCAGGTCCACTACTTTGTTGGGGGTGCCACGAAAATGTACGGCGCCGCTCTTTACCGCCTGCGTAAAGAAGATTTTGGTGAACTAAAGCACTACGACGGTGTCTCTCCTGCCTGGCCCATCGGCTATGACGAGATAGAACCGTACTACACTGCAGCGGAGCAGATGTACCACGTTCACGGCCTGCACGGTATAGACCCAACCGAACCGCCCTACAGCGCCCCCTACCCGAATGAGCCGGTATCGAATGAACCGCGCATAGAGCAACTCTTCAACAACCTTAAAGCGGCTGGCTACCATCCCTTCCCCGCTCCGTGCGGCGTGATGATGGACGAGCGGAACATGGCTTACAGCACATGTATCCGCTGTCAAACGTGCGATGGCTTTCCCTGCCTGCTTCATGCGAAATCGGATGCCGAAGTGATCGGAGTCCGACCTGCGTTACAGTTTCCCAACGTCACGTTGTGGCGCAATGCTCGTGTTACCAGGCTCAACACAAATTCCGCCGGCACTTCGGTGACGGAAGTGGTTGCAGAAGTGGAAGGAAATACCGAGACGCTTCGTGGAGACGTGGTGGTCGTTTCTTGCGGCGCTGCCAACACCGCTAAGCTGCTCCTGATGTCGGCCAACGACAAGCATCCCCACGGACTCGCTAATGGATCTGACCAAGTCGGGCGGCACTACATGTTCCATAACAGCCAGGCGGTGCTAGCGATTTCACGAGAGCCCAACCCGACAATGTTTCAGAAGACGATTGCCCTCAATGATTTCTACTTCGGCATGCCAGGTTTCAACTACCCCACGGGTAATATTCAGATGGTTGGCAAGTCCCTAGGTGCGATGTATCGTGGCGAAAAACCGATTGAGACAGCGCTCGCTCCGATGGGTCTGCTCGATGACATCGCACGGCACGCGGTTGACTTCTGGCTCTCAACAGAAGACCTGCCCGATCCTGACAATCGGGTAACAGTTGATAGGCAAGGCAATCTCACTCTCAGCTACACACCCAACAATCAGGTACCCAAGCAGAAACTCTGCGACAAACTCAAATCGATGCTCAACGACTTGGGCATGCATTCCGATCACCTGATCCCACGTAGTGTCTACATGAAGAGCGAGATTCCCATAGCGGGCTGTGGGCATCAAGCAGGCACGTGCCGCTTCGGTACAGATCCCAAGAATTCCGTACTTGACACCAATTGCAAAGCGCACGAGCTCGACAATCTGTATGTTGTGGACACAAGTTTCTTCGTCAGCATCGGAGCGGTCAATCCGTCGCTGACTGCCATAGCGAACGCTATCCGGGTGGGTGATCACTTGCTGGATCGATTGAAATAATTCGGCGGATGAGCAGCCTCGCGTCGAATCCCAACGGCAATATGAGTACACCTCCGAAAGCGACGCGAACCGAGATAGGCTTGATTTATGTGACCGGCTTGGTGCAGGGCCTAGCGCTGGTAACGTTCCCCGCGGCCAGTTCCATATTTACGAGCCCCGCTGGATATGACCTGAGCCCTGCACGCTACGGAGTGATGTTTCTTCCCCAGGTGCTGCTGGCCATTCTGGCCTCCAGCCTGGCACCGAGATTCGCAAGTCGATGGAGTTTGAAGCGGGTGCTGGCGTTAGGAATTAGCGCCGATCTCGTTTCGATGTCACTACTAGCCTTCAGCAACCTGTTTCGAACATCGCCACACTTTACCTTTGTGATTCTCCTAATGGCGACCGGTGCGCTCGGCTCCGGCTTTGGCGCCACGGTAATGGCCCTCAATATCTACGCTGAGCATTTCTTTCCCAGCCGCGCGGATCACGCCGTGCTGGTGTTGAATGCGCTCCTCGGAGCGGGGACGGCGCTTGCACCGTTGTTCGTCGGCGTATTGTTAGGACATGGAGTGTGGTGGGCGTTGCCGATCCTGGTGGCATGTGTTTTGGCGCTGATCTGCGTGTGTGTACTTAGAGAGCCTCTTCAGATCGGTTCATTAGACAATGCCGGCACGGGCGCAGCAACCCCCGGTTCGTTTCGCCAATTGCCGTCGCGCTTCTGGTTATATGCGGCGATCGTCTTTCTCTATGGGATCGTCGAAACACTCAATGGCAACTGGGCGGCGTTATACCTCATGACGCAACGAAACGTGTCTGCGCAGGGCGCCTCGTTCGCTCTGACGTCCTTCTGGGCAATGGTGACCCTTGGCCGCATTCTCTTTGCGTTGCTCTCCGCCGTTGTGCCGGTAAGATGGATCTACCGAAGCCTCCCTGTCCTGCTCATGGTCGCGTTTCAAGCGGTTTCACACGCGAGCAGCCAGACCGAGGGCATCTTGGCTTTCGGCCTGGCGGGCTTGGCGTGCTCCGCGTTTTTTCCACTAAGCATCAG
Organism: Candidatus Acidiferrum sp.; assembly: GCA_036521695.1. Lineage (GTDB taxonomy): Bacteria > Acidobacteriota > Terriglobia > Acidiferrales > UBA7541 > Acidiferrum. The sequence goes on from DATDHE010000319.1 coordinate 4,938, forward strand.
CTTCGGAGGTGACGAGTTCCCAAGGCTTGACACCGTGATGTCGGGAGGACTGATTGCTTTCTACCAAATCGGTTATGGTGTTGCTGCCTTCGGAATCGGGTCCTTGCCCGACCTCACGGGATTACCATTTTCGTCACTATATTCATATGGTAGTGCCGTTGCGGTTTCGATCGCGATACTGGCTTGGTTCTTAGTCGGAAGAAAATCAGGCGGATGAAGTCCTCCTGCGCCAACGAATCGCGACCTAAACTCACTACGGGGTCGCGAAATGTCACAGCTGCGATGACTGCGGTTCGGTTAACGACGGAGATTCCCTCACCGCCACGTTGTGCAATGCTAGCCTGTCTGTGGATTGTGTTCGCGACGATGTTCAAAGTGTTCGATTATTACATTGAATCGGCCACCAAAGGTTCCCTTCTAAGCGCCCGCTTGTTTCATGAGAAAGCGCATCGCTCCCCATTTGGCGATCGCGGTAGGGACACCAGTTGCCCGGTGCGCCGAGTAGGGCCGGGGATTTGCACCCCGAGCCCCTCACGGATCCGGACGTGAGCCTCTCGACTCATCCGGCTCGTGCCACCCACGGAAAGCTGCCGCCTTCCGGCGAGACAATGAGTTCCTCCGGTTTCCCGTTGACCCCATCTCACCTAGCTTGGTTGAGAGAAAGACGAACCCCATCGGATCCGAGCACGGCAACGTGTTGCGGGGCCAAATCCAGAGCCTGTCGTAATTCTATTTCCTGCAGCCGAATCTTTTCTTCCGCACATGGTTCCTATCCGCCTGAACGCTGTTCGCGACACGAAGGGACAAATCGCTCGCTGGTACGTCGCAGCAACAACACGGGAAAGCTGGTCAAGTGGTCTGGACAGAACACCGACATCCACGAGCGCAAGTGTGGCTTCCGGGCAAGAAGTGAAATTCAGGCCCGCATGCGGCGCCGACGGCGAGTAAAAGTGGTTTTTTATTTCGCGTTGCACCCCTGCGTGACCATATCGGGACTGGCACGGGGTGGCTGGGAGAAATTGACGAGCATAAACGTTCACAGGATCAACTTCGGCGTAGTGAAGCCGAGTTCCAGTTGGTGCTGGGCACGATTCCTGGCTTGGTGTGGAGCGCCTTACCGGATGGGAATGTTGACTACTTGAACCAACGCTATAGGGGATCGAAGAGATGGCTGGGTCGGACTGACCCGAACGATTCAAAGCGAACCCTGGGTTGGAAACCCGCAAACCATCCACGAGAGCGAAATGGCGCTCTTCTATGAGTGCATACAGAAGTGTTGCTCAAAACGTGCTTGACCCCGCCGACATTGTTAGAGATCGGAATTTATCAACAGTTACCATTAAAACTAATTCTAAGTACAACGGGCCAAAGGGTCGGTATGCTCACGCACAACCTGCAGCGCTACATCCGTGCATCCTTGAACCAGCCTGTCGGGCGAACGTGGCAACCCCTGTCAATTGTGACAGTTGACCTTACTATGGCAGATCACCAAGTATTCTCTCTGCGATCGCAGCGAGTGCTCCGCCCTAAGTGCAAGTTTTGCGAATCGCGAGTCGGCCCGCTCCACGCCAGATTTTGTTGAAGTGACAGCCGGCAATTATTGGTGTGCAGTGCCCTGGGAGACTTCGCCAATATCGCGGACAAGGACGGTAGACCGCTGCCTCAGCTTGCTTCGGTGGCGGAACAGTCTGGCAAGTGCTGCGCTAAAAATATTTTGTCCGACATCGAGGGAAAGTCAAGAGACTCCTTCCACTACTTTGACAAGGGCATCATGGCGATGATCGGACGGAACTCGGGCGTGGCCGAAGTCGGTGAGCATCGCCACGAACTTCAAGGTGCGATCGCATTCGCGGCGTGGCTCGGAGTGCACGCCACCCTGCTGCCCTCGGCTCGCGCGAAGATCGAAGCATTTTTGGAGTGGGCGTGGGACTATTTCGGAGGGTCACGCGATGATGCGATTCTCGACCGCTCCCGGGAATTGCAGATCAACTGGAACGAAGACGGGGAAGAAAGAGCTTCCGCAGTATCGACCGCGAGCAGCCAAACGGAGAAGGCGTCTTGAAAATTCGAGTGACGTCGTTGCCGACGGGATCGTTAGTTCGCGTGGTCTCGGGTTCGTCAAGCGGCCAGCAAGGTGTTGCCCCGAGACGGTCGCATTCCTGCATTCACAACTCTGCTGGATCGTAGAACTGCCGGTAGTCAAACCGAAACCTGGAGAAAAAGTAGTGAAGCTGCATTGCCTACCTGGAGTCGCCTCCGTTTTCACGGCACTGGCCACAGCGCCTCTGGCAGGCGCGAGCAGCGATCCCTCGACTCCGAGTGTCTTCAATCCCCATTCGACACCGGCGCACGACATCTACCATCTTTCGCTCTTCGTAATGGCCATTTGCCTTGCAATTTTTCTGGTTGTATTCAGCCTGATCGTGTATGCGGCGATCAAGTTCCGCAGTCGAGGTTCGGACGGTGGGAACGAGCCGCCGCAGATTTACGGCAGTAACCAGGTGGAGCTGGCATGGACGGTAATCCCCATTCTGATTGTGGTGGTGTTATTCCTGGCGTCGGCGCGCGTGATCCACGCAGTGGAGGATGCACCCTTTCCACCGGATGCGATCGTGGTCAATGTCATCGGGCACCAGTTCTGGTGGGAATTCCAATATCCTGGCTTCGGTTTCGTTACGGCTAATGAGCTGCACGTTCCGTTGAGCGAGGCCACACATCCCACACCTACGCACATCATCTTGCTGTCGGCCGACACCGACCATAGTTTCTGGGTGCCACAACTCGCGGGTAAAACGGACCTGATTCCCAATCGTAAGAACGAGATGTGGATCGACCCGCACGAGGTGGGCACGTATGTTGGACAATGCGCGCAGTACTGCGGTACCCAGCACGCCAAAATGCTGATGCGAGTAATCGTGCAGTCGCCGGAAGACTTCCAGCGCTGGGTGCAACAGCAGAAGGCGCCAGCAACAGTATCGGACCAGGTAACCGGCGGGCGGCGCTTGTTCGAAGCGAACTCGTGCGTCAATTGCCACACCATTGCTGGGACGGCGGCGAACGGAAAGTTCGGGCCCGATCTGACGCACCTGATGAGCCGCACTACGATTGCTGCCGGAGCGGCGCGGAATACCCAGGACAACTTGCGGCTGTGGGTGGAAGAGCCGGCTGCGATTAAACCCGGGTGTCTGATGCCGGCGATGCAACTGGAGCGCGTGGATATCGATTCGCTAGTTGCGTATCTGATGAGCCTGCACTAGAGCACTTTCGCACTTGTGCCAGCTAGCGGGCTTTGGGGGCTGATAAGGATCACTGAGGCGCTAAAAGCGAGTGTCAAATGCCGGATTGAGTACACCGCGCAAGCCTTGCTCCATCCGTTTGTCGCGCCACAAGGAACGTGAGCCAGGAGAGCGTGATGTTCGATGCCCAACCCATATCGCAGCCGTTGATCGCCTCTGCGGAACAGGAGGGTTCCCGCCCGCTGGTCCAAGTGCTGCACGACTGGGTC
>DATDHE010000320.1:0-4588 GCA_036521695.1 Candidatus Acidiferrum sp.
GATGAACTGGCCCCAACTGCTGAAACCGCGGGCATGTCGTTCGACTTGGTGCTGGCGTACCGCCGATTCAAATTCCAGACGAGGGATTAACTGCAGAATCTGTGAGAAAATACTGCTGACTCGAGTCAAGGCTGAGCCTCCCTAGCGTTGCGATTGGTTCTTCGTGGAACCCAACCTCAAGCTATCAGATGCTCGGCCTTACTTGTTTCAAAATCCTGAATCCTAATTTGGACAAGCGTGATCGCGGACGAAACAAATTGAATGGTCGATGATGACGCGGCGCCCGCCAGGCTCTTCTGGGACTAATCCGGGGCTAAAGCGAACGGGTCACAGATTTCTTGACACCAGATGTTCTGTCTAAGTACCATCACCGCGCTCGAATGAGCGACCCTCCGGCGAACGCCGAACGACTGCCCCTCGACCAAACGAGAGCAACACTTCTGGAGAGCCCCATGAAATTCCACATTAAAACACCTCACCTTCTTTGCAGGGCTGGATTCTACGTTGTCATGCTTCTTCTGTGCATCCTTGCATCCGGCCAATCCTTGACGGCGGCCGATCCTGCCATTCCATCAGGTGACATCCGCATCCACTACTTTAGGCCGGACGGCAACTATAGCGGCTGGACGGTCTACGCGTTTGATAACACCACGGAAAACACCGGAAACTATGGCGGCGGGCCCGTGCAGGTGACGGGCACGGACAGCTTTGGTGTGTATTTTGACGTGGGAGTGACCACCGGGGCGCAGGAAGTTGGGATCATTATTCATAACTCAACGGCGCCGGGCGGAGACCAGAAGGACACTCCCAACAATTTGTTTGTCGATCCGGCGGCTCAGGGGAATGAGTACTGGGCGTATACTGGGATAGCCAAGTTGTATACAACCGCGCCAAGCTTGACGAATCCGACTGCGTTGCTGCCGGGATACGTGCGCGTTCACTATCATCGGGTGGACGGGAATTATGGAGGCTGGACGATCTATGCCTTCTACGACACGACGGAATACACGGGCGACTACAACAGCGGGCTTGTACCTCCAACGAATTCCGATGCCTATGGAGTGTATTTTGATGTGGCTGTTGTCCCCAATGCCCAGAATCTTGGGTTGATTATTCACAATCCCTCCGCGCCGGGCGGCGATCAGAAAGACCCGGGACCGAACGAGTTCGTCGATCCGTCCACAGAAGGCTTTGAGTATTGGGGCTACACGGGGATCGGCAAGCTATATAAGAGCCAGCCGAGTCTGAGCAATCCCACGGCGCTGTTGCCCGGGTATGCGCGCATTCACTACTACCGGCCCGACGGAGACTACGCGAACTGGACCGTTTATGCCTTTGAAGACACGGCGGAATATACGGGCGACTACAACGACGGACTGACCGGAGTGACCAGCACTGATTCCTATGGCGTGTACTTCGACATTAGTCTGATTCCCAATGCGCAGAATCTGGGATTCATCATCCACAACATCTCGACCGGCGTAAAAGATCCAGGGCCGAACATGTATCTGAATGTCGGAACCTTCGTGGAGGCATGGGCGATTTCAGGAAACGCGACGGTCTTCACCGCGACCCCGAGCCCGACGCAGATCCTGGACAGTTTGCTTAATGTGGAGCAGGCCTACTGGCTCGATCGCCAGCGAGTGGTTATACAGCCGCAGTTTGCTCAGAGTGGGGATAGCTACGCGATTAGCTCGAGTCTGACCGGCGGGCTCTCCGTGACCACCACGGGGATCACGGGAGGCACCAATATTCCTCTTACTCCGGGCGGAAGCCTGACTGCCGAGGAATTGTTGCGGTATCCGCAATTGAGCGGGTACGCCGTCCTTCAGCTACCGGCAAATACTCAGGTCTCAAGCTTGCAAACGGTTCTTGAGGGGCAGCTCGCTCTTTCCGTGATCGGCTCGAATGGAGCATTGCAATATGCAACGGGCATGCAGATCGCGGGCGTACTGGATGACCTTTACTACTACCCCGGCAAGCTCGGCGTTGTGTTTCATCATGGAGAGAACGGTTGGAGCGACTGGCCGGACGATGAAAACCACGCGATAAAACTGAAGTTGTGGGCGCCGACGGCGCAGAGTGTCGCGTTGCAGGTTTTCGATCACGAACTCGATACAGCGCCTTCCGAGGTCGTACCGATGCACGAACACAATGGCGTATGGGTAGCAGGCGGGCCGGCCAGTTGGAAAGACAAATACTATCTCTACAGCGTAAACGTCTGGGTGCCGTCCGACGCAGCCGTGGACACCAATGTAACGAGCGATCCGTATTCGATCGACGTCGCGTTGAACGGCGCCAAGAGCAGAATCACCGACCTTGACTCCGATGAGACAAAACCCGCGGGCTGGGACGAGAATACTTCACCTGCGCTGAGAAGCTTAAGCGACATGAGCTTGTATGAGCTGCATGTTCGCGATTTCAGCGTCAACGACCTCACGGTTCCATCGGCTCATCGCGGGCTGTATGAGGCTTTTGATGACCAGAACTCCAACGGCATGAAGCATCTTCGGTCTCTGGCCGCAAGCGGGCTCAAGGCCGTGCATATCCTACCGTCCTTCCACTTCGCGAGCGTGAATGAGGACAAATCCACGTGGATCATTCCCACCGGTCTGGCGCAATATCCGCCGGACGGCCAGCAACAGCAGGCCGCCGTTGCCGCCAGCCAGACGAGTCCTGCGTATAACTGGGGCTATGATCCTGTGCACTACATGACGCCGGAGGGCAGCTACGCGATCAATCCGGATAACCGTGTGCGGGAATGCCGGGTGATGGTGGATGGATTGCACAAGGCGGGGCTGCGCGTCGTACAGGATGTGGTCTTCAACCACACGAATGCGAGCGGGGAAGGCCCCAACTCCAATCTCGACGAGGTGGTGCCAAATTACTATCATCGCCTCGATGCGAATGGAGCACTCGAGACAGCCTCGTGCTGCCCGGATACGGCAAGCGAACACAAGATGATGGAAAAGCTGATCATCGACTCTCTCTTGCTAAATGCTCGGGAATATAAGATCGATGGCTTCCGCTTCGACATCATGAGCTTCATGTTTACTTACAACATGCAGGACATTCAGCAGGCGCTGCAGGCACTTACTTTGGAGAAAGACGGCGTGGACGGGGCCAAGATCTATTTGTATGGAGAAGGCTTCAACTTTGGAGATACCGCGAACAATCAGATAGGGCCGAATGCCTCGCAGATCAATCTTTATGGATTTGGTATCGGTACGTTCAACGACCGCATCCGAGATGGCGTTCGCGGTGGCAGCCCGTTTACCGACGAGCGGGTGCAGGGGTTTGCCACTGGACTTTTCACTGACTCAAGCGACTTTAGCAATGGCAGCCTTGCGGCGAGCCAGCAGCAAGCTCAATTGCTGCAATACTCCGACTGGATCGATATAGGACTGACGGGAAATCTGCGCGACTACTCATTCACGGACAGCGCCGGTGCGACTGTAACTGGGGCCCAAGTGAGCTACAACGGGCAACCGACCGGATATACGAAGAGTCCGATCGAGGCGGTGAACTACGCCTCCGTCCATGACAACCAGGATCTCTTCGACACGGTGCAGCTGAAGTCGAGCTTTAGCGACAGCATTGCCACGCGTGCCCGGAGGCAGGTGATGGGCATGAGTCTAGTCACTCTGGGGCAGGGAGTTCCTTTCTTCCAAGCTGGCGACGATCTGCTGCGCTCGAAGGACATGGACCAGAACAGCTATGACTCCGGGGATTGGTTCAACAAGATCGACTGGAGCGGCCAGACGGCGAACTGGGGGATCGGCTTGCCCATTGCGAGCCAGAACCAGGGCCAGTGGCCGATTATGACTCCGCTGCTCAGTAACCCTGCTTACGCGCCACTTCCGGCAAATATTGCATACAGTGAAGCGGCTTTCAGCGAACTTTTGAATATCCGCTACAGTTCGGAATTGTTCCGCATGGCGACATTTGACGAAGTGCAGCAGAATCTTACCTTCTTGAACACCGGGCAAAACCAGACGCCGGGCCTGATCGTTATGAAGTTGGACGGCAATGGCGGGAGCTACGGAATATACAAACACATCGTGGTGATCTTCAACGCAACCAACGCGTCGGTGACTTTTACCGACAGCCGGCTGCAGGGTTTGGCACTCCATCTCCATCCGGTGCAGAAAAACTCAAGCGATCCCACAACGAGACAATCCACGTTTAACTCAAACGCGGGAACGGCTATAGTTCCCGCGCTCACCACTGCAGTCTTTGTGGCGGAACGCTAATAGGCAATTAGCTGTCCACAAGTGTCCGCGACTAAACTCGGTCCGAATTGGATCGCTCAGACGGGTGCCTGTTCCCTTTTGCAAAGGTGATTTCATTTGAGCGCATATCATTGTCTGTCAGAAGCCAAACTCTGGTTAAATCGCGGGATTCGCATTCATTCATCCCGAGTCACGGGCAACTCTTCCCTAATCGCGAAGCCGTGAAAGAATCAAACAGTACATTGAGTTCTGTGATGGTTCAGGCACACTGATCGCATGCATGAAACTTGTACTAGCAAGTTGCCACGCTTCCAACCTATCGATCGGACTCAGATATTCCTAAGAACTACAGACGT
>DATDHE010000321.1:0-8483 GCA_036521695.1 Candidatus Acidiferrum sp.
CGAAGTGCAACGCTGGTTGAAGCCGAACAAGCGCAAGCGAATCCACTTCCATTTCACCCCTACCAGCAGTTCCTGGCTGAATCAGGTAGAAAGGTTCTTCGCGTTGATCACCGGACGAATGATTCGCCGCGGAACGTTCCACAGCGCCGACGAACTCGAACAGGCCATCTACCAATGGCTTGCCCATTGGAATGGCGCCCCGAATCCGTTCGTTTGGAAAGCCTCTGCCGACGTCATTCTCGACAAAGTCAGACGGTGTAAAGAATTAGCTGGGACAGGAGACTAGGTGACTCCGATTCGCGAACTATTGTGGCTTGGGAAGCTGCAAGATCATACCGCTGCCTTGTCCCGCCTCGACTGTCGGTAACTGGCCATTCCACTTATCGATCAATGCTCGGTTGTTTTCAATGCGTCGCAATTCCAGTAGTTGTGGCGTCAGCGAATTCTGCCGGATGCGGTTGGCATCCGCCTCTCCTTGCGCGCGCGTCACCAGAGATTTGGCGTCGCCTTCCGCCTCTGCGATTTTCTTTGCGGCTTCGGCTTGTGTCGTCGCCAGTTCGTTTCTAGCTTGCTCCGACTTTTGAATGGCCTGCGCCTTTGCCGTGATTGCCGCCGCAATCACCGAAGGCACCCGTGGCGCACCAATGAACCCGAACTGCTGCACGCTCACACCCACAGGCGTCATTTTTTGCTCGATCTGCGACTGCACCTTCCTCAGAAACTCGGCTTTTTTCTCTCCATAGATGTCTTCCACCGCGTAGGTGGAGGCCACCTCGTTGAGCGAATTGCGCACTACGTCGCGCAGGATGCCGTGCGTGAAAGTATCCATGTCCGAAACGCGGTACTTCACGTAGAAATCTGGCACCTTCGACGGCTCGATGGCGTAAGACAGCGAAACGTCCACATATATTTCCATGCCTTCTTTCGAATTGAAGCCCATCTCTTCATTGATGGGATGTCCTTCATTGGTGTCCTTTGTCCATTTCACGGTTTGCACGTAGGTAGGGAATTCAATGATCTCCGTGCTCAGCGGAGAATAAACCACCCAACCTGTGCGCACCGGTATCTCGGAGGCTCCGCGCTGGTTTCCCGCCAAATTGATCTGCACACCCACGTGTCCAGGTTCAATCCGCGTGACGCGGATCAGAAATAGCCCCATCACCAACAACACCAGCAGGACTCCAATGCCAATAATGCCTAGTTTCAAAAACGGAGCGGCCCTCTTCATCTCGAACTCGGCGTCGCCCCGCCCACCCCCTCTGAACATATCCATACCGTTGCTCCCTCTGCGAGAGACCACTTTCACTCTGCGCTGTTAGTTTGCCACCCACCACGTTAGGAAGTCATGATGCGCTAACTTGCAGAGAATAGGCAGCTTTCGAGCTGTTCGACTCCGGCTCGGCCGCCAATCGTGGCAGTGAATGCTACTTCGGCGCCTAACCTTCTTTCAGCGGATCTCGTTAAGGAAGCTTTTACCGTGCGCTATCCTTCCACCGAAGTTTTCGGCGACAGTCTGACCCATGTCGGCCAAAGTTTGACGAGTGCCAAGGTTTACGCCAGCGCCGCGCCCTGGCGAATACGCCAGGATGGGCACGTACTCCCGCGAGTGGTCCGTTGTCGGCCAGCGCGGATCGGGGTCACAGCCATGATCCGCCGTGATGATCAGCAAATCCGAAGCGCTCAGTAGCATCATAAACGGCACCAGCATTCGGTCGAACTCTTCGAGCGATTCGGCGAAGCCTTCCACATCCTTGCGGTGTCCATACAACATGTCGAAATCGACGAGGTTGCAAAAAATAAGTCCGCTCTTTTTCTCATTCAAACCTGCCGTGAGTTTTGCCATGCCATCCGCATTGCCCGTCGTCGTAACGTAGTTCTCCACGCCGCGCCCGTTATAGATGTCATGAATCTTCCCGATGCCAAACACCGGCACGCTGCGCTCGGCGAGCACGTCCAGCAACATTGGTTGTGGCGGATTCACTGCGTAATCATGCCGCCGAGTTGTCCTCACGAAATGCCCCGGCGTTCCCGCAAACGGTCGCGCAATCACGCGCCCGACGCGGTTCGGCCCATCAAGTAATTTTCGCGCAATCTCGCACATGCGATAAAGCTCCGTGATCAGAATCACGTCTTCATGCGCGGCAATCTGAAAAACACTGTCTCCTGAGGTGTAGACAATTGGCTTGCCAGTCCTTACGTGTTCTTCGCCGAGTTCCTTGATAATCTCTGTGCCCGATGCAGGCTTGTTACCCAGCGTTCCTCGCCCGATCTCCTTTTCAAACTTCGCGATCACTTCTTGCGGAAATCCGTGCGGATACGTCGGGAATGCTTGGTCTAGCCAAACACCAGCCATTTCCCAATGACCAGTGGTCGTATCCTTTCCTGGCGAGTGCGTTGCGCCTTTCCCATACGCGCCGATCGGCGATGCTTCGGGAGGAAGATGCGCAAGCGGCGCAATATTGGCGAGGCCGAGTCGCACCAGATTCGGCAAAGCCAGCGGCCGCGATTCAGCAATGTGCCCCAAGGTCGTTCGGTTCACGTCGCCATAATCCGCCGCGTCAGGCAATTCCCCGATGCCTACGCTATCCAGGACAATCCAAATGACCCGCTCAAAACTCGACATGATAAACCTCGTGCATCATCACTCCAATTCCTTGCCTTTCGCCGCACTCTAGCACAGACGCAAGACGTCGCGGCAATGCTGGCGGGGCCCGGCCTTGTTGACCATCTCAAACGGGGCCAGTATTCTTCAGAACCGACGGATTGTTTCTCAATTGCTGAACTTTTTTCTTAATTCCTGCGTAGTAGAGAGTGAAGAGGTGTGTGATGGCTCAAGACGGCTCTCCCCGGCGCCCTTCTCTGGTTTTCCCGATCCTGTTGATCGCGGCTGGCGCGATTATCCTCTACAGCAACTGGCGTCCCTCGTTTGATCCCTGGCCAATCATCTGGACGTATTGGCCGCTCATTCTCATTTTCATCGGCGCGGGAAAAATCTGGGACAGCTGGCAACGTCGCCAGCATCCTGACGCGCCATCAAGCGGCGGCTCCCTCGGCGCGACCTTGGGCGCATGCCTCTTCGTAGTTGTCTTGATCGCTCTTCTGTGGCACGGGAAAAGGTTTAATCACTGGCGTGGCGGAACCGTCTACGCCATGCAACATCAATCGCATACTGTCGACCGCCTCAACGCCAAGACCGTCCGCGCTACGCTGGAGATGGGCGCAGGCGAGCTTAACTTGAGCGGAGGCTCCAGCCATCTACTCGAATCAGATTTTGAGTATCGCTCTTCCTCCGGCACGCCCAGGGTTGATTATTCTGTCTCCGGAACCGTCGGCGACCTGCGCATTTCTCAAGACGATTCTGACAGCCATATCCGCTCGACTTCCGATAATCACTGGACGCTGCGTTTCGCTAATGACATTCCGCTCGAAATCAAGATCGACATGGGCGCGGGCCGCGGCAATCTGCGCCTGCGCGACATTGACGTGACCCGCCTCAATCTGGACATGGGCGCTGGCCAAGTTGACGTCGATCTTACGGGCGACCGCAAGTCCGATCTCACCGCCGACCTCGAAGGCGGCGTGGGCCAAGCCAACATCCGTCTGCCCAAAAACGTAGGCGTCATCGTCAACGCCAGCGGCGGCATCGGAACCATTAGCGCGCACGGCCTCAAGCACGATGGCGATGAGTACACCAACGACCTCTATGGCAAGTCGCCCGTGACCATTCACCTCAAGGTCGAAGGCGGCGTGGGCACCATCACGCTGACGCAAGAGCCATAGGCCCTGCGAGGTTTTCTGCAAAGACCCAGCGCAACTCACGGCGAGGGCCTGGCAAACGCCGCGTTTGCTCCTCTTTTCCCATGGTCGTATAATCAAGAGTTTAGGCAGCACGCTCGGAGCGCGCTGTCTGAGCTTCCCCTTGGCCACTAAAGAACTCACACCCGTGCTCAGCGAACAAGAGGCTATCCGCGTCCGCGGGGCCCGCGTTCACAATCTTCGCAACATCACCGTCGAGATTCCCCACAACGCCATCACCGTGGTCACCGGCGTTAGCGGTTCCGGCAAATCTTCGCTTGCTTTTGATACCGTTTACGCGGAAGGTCAGCGCCGCTATGTGGAATCGCTCTCGTCGTACGCCCGTCAGTTCCTCGAGCGCATGGAAAAGCCCGACGTTGATGAAATCTCTGGCATCGCCCCTGCGGTTGCCATTCGCCAGAAAAACTCCACGCGCAACCCGCGTTCCACCGTGGCTACGTCGACGGAAATTTACGACTATCTCCGGCTGCTCTTTGCGCGCTGCGGCCAAACTTTCTGCATAAAGTGCGGCGCGGAGGTGCGCCGCGACAGCCCCGAGGAGATTGCCTCACGCGTGTTGTCGCTTGCCGCCGGCCGGCGCTTCTACGTCATGTATCTCCTTCGTATTGCTCAGGCGCTGGCCGCGACGGGCGGAGCCCGCCGCGTTCCCAAGAAAAAATCCCCCGCGCTTCCGCAAGAGGCGCTCAAGCAGGCCCTCGGCGATATCCAAAAGCGCGGCTTCAATCGCCTCTATCAAGACGGCCGCGTGCACGAATTTTCGTCGCCGGAAACACTTCTCGATATTGATTTCTCCAAGCCGGTCTACGTCCTGGTGGATCGACTCTCCGTAAATCCCGAATCACGCTCGCGCCTCACCGATTCCGTCGAAATTTGCTACCGCGAAGGCGGCGGAGAGGCCATTCTCGAATTCATTGCCGATTCCGCGGGCAATCGCACCGAGCGCCTCACGTTCAACGAGCGCTTCGAATGCAAAAATGACGGCACTTTGTATCAGGAGTCCGAACCCCGGCTTTTTTCTTTCAACAATCCTTACGGCGCATGCCCGCGCTGCCAAGGTTTTGGAAATACGATCGACTTCGATCTGAATCTCGTCGTTCCCGATTCGAGCAAGTCGCTGGATGAAGGCGTGATCGAGCCTTGGACGAAGCCACGTTTCCGCGCGCTGCTTCAAGACGTAAAAAAATGGGCCCGCGGCCGCGGCATTCCGCTAAGCATCCCCTGGCGTCAACTTACCGCAGAGCAGCGCCGGCTGGTCCTCGAAGGCGACCCCGAAAACGATTTCGAAGGCGTAAAAGGTTTTTTCAATTGGCTCGAACGCAAGAAATACAAACTCCACGTCCGCGTGTTTCTCAGCCGTTACCGTGGCTACGCGACTTGCCCGGAGTGTAGCGGAACGCGCCTCCGTCCGGAAGCCCGCGCCGTGCGCGTTGCCGGCCGCTCGATCACCGAAATCACCAAGCTCACGGTGAAAGAAGCACGCGCTTTCTTCTCCACGCTACTTCTTTCCGAGCTGCAAGCAAAAGTCGCGGAAAAAATCCTCGACGAAATCCGTAGCCGCCTGCAATTCCTGGATGAGGTGGGCCTCGATTACCTCACGCTGGATCGCCTCACTTCCACTCTCTCCGGCGGCGAATCGCAGCGCATCCAACTCGCCACATCGCTCGGCTCACATCTCGTTGGCGCGCTCTACGTTCTCGATGAACCCTCTATCGGTCTGCACCCGCGCGATACGCAGCGCCTGATCGATATCCTCAAATCTCTCCGAGATCTCGGCAACACTGTTCTCGTCGTCGAACACGACCCAGACACCATCCGCGCCGCCGATCACGTCATCGATCTAGGTCCCGGCGCAGGAGAACTCGGCGGCAAACTTCTTTTCGCGGGCAACCACGAGGGCATGCTTGCCGACCAGAAGTCTCTAACGGGCCGTTACCTCAGCGGTGATCTCGCCATTCCCATCCCCAATAATCGCCACAAACCCAACGGCAAATTTCTTCGCCTCTACGGCGCAACGCTCCACAATCTGCAAAATATTGACCTGATGATCCCGCTCGGCACTCTTACCGTCGTCACCGGTGTCAGCGGTTCCGGCAAATCCACGCTCGTTCACGACGTGTTGTACCGCGCCCTCGCCGCGAAACGCACCGGTGGCAGCGTCAAAGAATTCTGCGACCGTCTGGAAGGCGACGCGAACCTTCGCGAGGTAGTCATCGTCGACCAGTCGCCCATCGGCCGCACGCCGCGTTCGAATCCCGCCACGTATCTCAAAGCATTCGACGCCATTCGGGAAGTCTTCGCGGCCACGCCTGACGCCAAGCGTCGCGGCTTCACGGCCGGCCACTTTTCCTTCAACGTACCTGGCGGGCGCTGCGAAACTTGCCAGGGCGACGGCACCGTCACGGTTGAAATGCAATTTCTGGCTGACGTCGAGCTGGTCTGCGAAGAATGCCGCGGTACGCGCTTCAAAACCAGCGTTCTCGACGTCCGCTATCGCGGCAAGAATGTTCACGAAGTCTTGCAACTCACCGCCCGCGAAGCCCTCGCGTTTTTCACCGGCGTTCCCAAAGTCGTCTCCAAGCTTCGCATCCTGAATGAAATCGGGCTCGGCTACCTGCGCCTCGGCCAATCGGCCACCACGCTTTCCGGCGGCGAAGCCCAGCGCCTGAAACTCGCTGCGCATCTCGCCCGCACCGAAAACCAAGGCATCCTCTATATCCTTGACGAACCCACTACCGGGCTCCATTTCGATGACATCGCCAAACTCCTGTCCGCCTTCCGCAAACTCCTCGAATCCGGCGCTTCTCTCCTCGTAATCGAGCACAATCTGGACGTTATCAAGTCCGCCGACTGGCTGATCGATTTGGGCCCCGAAGGAGGCGACCAAGGCGGCAAAATTATCGCCACCGGCACGCCGGAACAAGTTGCCCGCAATCAAAATTCTCACACCGGCCGATTCCTGGCCCGCGTCCTCAATGGAAATGGGCAGGCAAAGCGCTCGGCCAACGGTGCATCCAAGTCCACGATGCCTTCAGGTACAATCGCCAATGGCGCAGGCAATCCTCCGACCGGACAATGAATCTTCACGGTTTCGCTAGTCGTATAGCAGTCGCAATCCTAATCGTAGGGGCACGTCACGCCGTGCCCGTCTTTGCCGGCAGCTCAACTCTCTCCGTCCAATCCTCCAACCAGCAAAAATCAGTCCAAACCCAAACTCGGACCCAGAAACTAGCCAACCCTTTGAACGATCTTCTCGACGAAGCTCAACACGACATCGACACCAACCAATTCGAAGCCGCACTCATCCCTCTGCAAAAATTCCTGGCCGAAAAACCGGACATCGCCTGGGCGCACTTTCAGCTCGGCTACGCCT
This sequence comes from Candidatus Acidiferrum sp., assembly GCA_036521695.1. Taxonomy (GTDB): domain Bacteria; phylum Acidobacteriota; class Terriglobia; order Acidiferrales; family UBA7541; genus Acidiferrum. Next base: position 7,187 of record DATDHE010000321.1, read on the forward strand.
ACACAGCTTTAAAACGCCCCGACGAAGCCCGCACCGAATACGAACGCGCCACCACGCTCGACCCCAAAATGTCCGAAGCCTTCCTGAATCTAGGCATTCTCTTATCCGAAAAAGATCCCGCCGCCGCCGTTGCGCCTATGCGCCGAGCCGTCGATCTCCTTCCCGCCCAAAGCCGGCCGCGATTCCTCCTCGGCCACGCGCTCGAGCGCTCGGACGATATTCCCGCCGCCGTTGAGTCTTACGAAGCGGCTCTCCGCCTCGACCCTCGCGACGCAGAAACGGTTATTCACCTCGGCAATCTCTACATCGGCCTAAAACGCTATCCTGACGCCGAAACAAAATTCCGCGCCGCGCTCGAACTCGAACCGAAATCTCCGCAAGCGCTCCTCGGCCTGGCGCAATCGCTCGACGCACAAAAAAAGCCCGAAGCTGCCGCTGCTTATCGCGACTATCTCGCCGTACAACCGGATACTCCCGCCGCGGAATCTCGCGCGATCCACCTTCTGATCGAGCAAAAACAATATGACGCAGCTCTCGCGGAACTCGATCGCGCCGACGCCGGCAAGCCTCCCAGGCTCGATTCGCTGCGTTCCCGCGCCGACATTCAGATTGCCCAGAAAAAATGGGACGATTCCATCGTCACCCTTCGCAAAGCCATCGCGCTCACTCCCAACGACGCCGAACTTCACGGTGGGCTCGGGCGCGTCTATCTTCAAAAGCGCGATTTCACCTCTGCTGAAAAGGAACTAAAGGCTGCCCTGCAGCTCGACAAAAATAATCTCGTCTATTGGAAAGACCTCAGAACCACGTACTACCTCGGCGGAAACTTTTCAGCTACGCTCGCCATGCAGGACTTGATCGCCAAGGTAGAAACTCCTGGAGCCGGCGAGTGGTTTATCCGCGCTCTCTGCTACGATAAACTGAACCAGCCGAAGCCTGCGCTCGAAGCCTACGAAAAGTTTCTCGAGCTCGACCAGGACAAGAATCCCGACCAGGTCTGGCAAGCGCAGCAGCGCAGCAAGGTTTTGCGCCGCATGCTGGATCAGAAAAGGTAATTGCATGAGGCCCCGCGCGGCGCGACGCGTAGTATTGTCGATCCTGTTGGCCGCGTTATGCGGCGTCGCCGGCGCTGCCGACAAGCTGAGCGAACTTCAGGCGCGCTTCGACAGCGAAACGAACGGTATTCACAAAGCAAAAATGATTCAGCGCCTCGGCGATGCGGAGTTCGAAGAAGCTGGCCGCGCGGAAAAGGCAGGCGACTACACCACTGTGGATCTCATCATGGAGAAATATCGCG
>DATDHE010000322.1:0-7361 GCA_036521695.1 Candidatus Acidiferrum sp.
GTTCAATCTGGAAGGCTCTATATCGTTCGCCAACTTCAAGTCGCGGGTTGAGTCTCTACCAAAGTCCCAAGAAATCATCTTCTATTGAGCGTGACCGGGCGAAGCCTCCGCTGTCGGTCAGGCAGCGAAATACCGGGCGCAGGGCTTTAAGAACGTCATGGTGCTGAACGGCGGGGTAGGCGCGTGGAAGGCTGCTGGATACTCGATGAATTGAATGAGCGACCTAGCTGCAGTCCTTAGGTCCCGCGTTATCTCCGACGGTCCCGTCGCACCGTCTATTCGATGAAGGCCACTTTCATCGAACCAATGGAGTGCCTCGCCGTCTCCAAGCTCCCGAAAGGCTCTGAATGGATTTGGGAGATCTTATGTGGTTGACCACATAAGATCTCTTATGTCACATTTGCGGTTATGTGGCGCTGACTTTAATAGCCGAGCCAGTAACGAGCGATTTACAGAAACCGCCACATAATCCGAAACATAGCCTTCAGTCTGATCCTCCGTTACACTAACGATTCCAATAGGGAAGGTCATCCTTGAGGTAACGTAGACGCCGCGTCTCGATGAAACTATCTCGTAAGAAGGCTGCGCTGATCGCAGTGATTGCCGTGATAGGCTTGCTGTGGGCCGCTGATGAATACCCTGCATTGCGATTCCGTGGAGATGGGAAGATTTCAGGTGGCCCTATCCTTGGATATCAGATCGAATTCCGAAAAATCCCTTTTTATGAGCCTGGGGAGTACGCCTTCCACTTTCGTCGAGCGCCGCGCGAGGAACTCATACTCGAATTGCATACCGAGGGAAAGGGTAGCAACGATGAGGCGGAATTGCGGGTCAAAACCATCATCGAAGCGTCGATAGTTGATCAAGCAGGACGGAGCCTTTGCCGAGCTAGTGGTCAGCCACTTGAGCACGGACAGAACCCGAATGGCTGGGTTCTGATGCTAGCGGGTAACGACGCCGCCTACTGGCATTGGAATTGCGAATGGGTGCAATACGAGCCGTCCGATTCGTACACGCTCACCCTGCGCATTCGGGATATCGATCCGAAAACACCCAGAATCAATCTAATACCGATTCTACGCAGCCGAGGCCCCGATTTGCCTTGAGTAGCACAGCCGCGCTTGACTACTCGTAATGCCCAGCGGCGACGGCGATATCAATCGATGTAAGGCCTCACGATTTTGCAGTTCCTGCGAAGTTTCTGATAGAAATTATGTGGCGTCCGGGGCCGTTCGCGTGCGCCTCCCTACTCAAAACCCCATCCAGCGCCACATAACGCCGGACGCCACAGAAGAGATCAAGCTAGATGGATATCGGGCAGAGGCGGTGAAATCGGGCGGTAATCTGTCTTTGCTCTCGCGTCGACAAAAATCGTTCAGCAAGCAATTTCCGCTGATACACGAAGCATTGGCCGATCTGCCGGACAACACGGTCATTGACGGTGAGATCGTCGCGATGGATGAATCAGGTCGGCCCAATTTCAATTTACTCCAAAGCTTTCGTAGTGCAGCGAAGCAGATTAGCTACTTCATGTTTGATCTGCCCGTCTTCAAGGGCCAAGACTTGACGAGCCTGCCGCTGACCGAACGCCGAAAGCGACTGCAATCCCTAAAATTCAGTTCGCCGTTAATCCGTATTTGCGAACAATTCGAGTCATCTACCGTAGAGATGATCGCTTCAGTGCGTCAGTTGGGATTGGAAGGAGTGATTGGCAAGCGGAAGGACAGCAAATACGAAGCCGGGAAACGCACGGGTTCATGGATTAAGCACCGAATCAATCGCGGTCAGGAATTGGTAATCGGCGGCTATTTTCCGGGCCACACGGATTCGATTCAATCATTCTTGGCTACTACAGAGGCGACGATCTGATGTACGTGGCGCGGACTCGGGCTGGATTTGTTCCGGCGACGCGACGGCAGGTGTTTGCCAAGCTCAAGAACCTGACCGTCGAGAAATGTCCGTTCGTAAATCTGCCGGACACTAGAAAATCAAGATTTGGCGAGGAACTGAATGCAGAGAAGATGAAAAAGGCTGTATGGGTGAAGCCGGAGATCGTTGCGCAAATTGAGTTCCTTGAATGGACGGAGGCCGATCGGTTGCGGCATTCGAAGTTTGTCGGGCTGCGGGAGGATAAAAGAGCGGAAGACGTGGTCAAGGAGCAACAAATTCGGAACTAGCGTCATTTTGGCCGAGTGGAAGTGCTTCTATTTCCGGGCGTCTTGCATGGAAGCGACTAAGTCGTAAAACGGATTCGATGTAGCTGACAGCACGCTCGATATCCACGACCCCAGGACGACCATGCGTCACCTCATTTCGCAAATCGCGAAAGCGCTCAACTAAATTGTGATCGCTTTGGCAACCATTGGCAACAAAACGGCTCCAATTCCATGCAGCTCAGTTTTACCGGAAACAACTCCACCAACAACAACCGCATGGACGGCTACTGCTATGACTCGGCTGGCAATCTGCTCGACGATGGCCCCTGCCCAACTCCCCCCAACCCACATCTCTATAGCTACGATGCCGAGAACCGCCTCATCCAAGTGGGCGGCAGCGCCGGCTACTGCACCGCGGGAACGGGGACAGCCGCGACTGCCTGCTACGTCTACGACGCCAACGGCAACCGTGTCCACCGCACCGGGGTCGTCACCGACACTTGCGATGCATCAGGAAAACGAGACTACTCGTTTGATTTACAGGGCCGCTGGGTCGGCGAATTCAACTCCAACGGCACCGGCTGCGAGACCAACGTCTACGCGCGCGGCCGCGCTCTCGTCACCTACCTTGACGGCCACATCTACTTCCAGCACGCCGACTGGCTCGGCACCGTGCGCCTCCGCAACACCCCTACATACCCGACCTACAACTTCGAAAAATGCACAAGTCTCCCCTTTGGCGACGATCTCGCTTGCCCCGGCCAGAGCACCCTCCATTTCACCGGCAAAGAACGCGACGCCGAATCCGGCCTTGATAACTTTGGGGCTAGATACAACTCCTCCAACCTAGGGCGCTTCATGTCGCCCGATCCGGCGGGGCTTTTGGCACAAAAACCAGCCTATCCGCAAAGCTGGAATCTATACGCCTATGCCTACAACAACCCGCTAATACTGGTTGACCCCGGGCTGGACTGCGTCTACGCCAATAACGCTGCGAACGGAGTTGAGTCGATTGATCACGACAGCGATTCCGAAGAGTGTGGCGGAGCTGTTGGGACCTGGGTACCTGGTTACGTAGATGAGAACTGGGCGCATTTTAATAACAACACTGGAATGTTCCAGGTGGGCTCCGTCGACGGTGCGGGAGCCAACGCGACAGTCGACTACGCTAATTTCGCAGCCGGGACACAAACGGATGCGAATGGGAATTGCACGAGTGGCTGCGGTGGCTACGGATTCGCCTACGCACTTCGGGCTCATCCGGCAATCGTGCTCAGGAAAGGATAATGACTCGCCGCCCCCATGAAAAATAACATCGGAAACGACAGCCAAAACGAAACCCGCGCGCTCAGAAAGCCCCAGCGCATCATGCGCTCGGCTTCGGGCGGCATCGGCACGCCTTGTTCCGCGCTCGCGCGCGCCCACTTAATCAATTTCTTCTGGACGCGCCACACCACGCCCCAGGTGTTGAGCAGCATGACCAGACCCAGCCCTCCGCCGACGCTGATCGCCAGGTGCGCATTGGAAACGGTTGGTCCGCCGTTCAATGCCATGACCAGCCACGACGCCGCGATCACAACAATCGCGATGCCGATGCCGCGCACCCAGGGACTGTTCACAAATCCTTTTGCCGGGAGCTGAAACGCATAAATAAAAATGTATGCGACGACCCAAACCAGCAGCCACCAACCGAGCCATTTCACGGCCAGTGAGTGGTCGCCGGCGGCTCGCGCATCCGCAAAGAGGTGCAATTGAAAATAGCGAATGCCGACAAGGACGGTCACCACAGCGGAGGAACGAAACCAGCCCATCGCTTTCGACATCAGCGCCGGATAAATTTTCACGCGCACCGCTGGATCGACTTGTTTCATCGCGGGCGTCAGAACCAAATTGAAGAAGTACAGCAGCCCGATCCAGATGATCCCGAAAATAAGATGCATCCAGCGCAAAGCCATCATTTCGTTGGCCAGCGGATTTTCAAGAAACGAAAAGTGAGGTCTCCATTCAGGAAAAGTGAGCGCCAAGAGAAGGAAGAACATCAATGACCTCCGGCTTCAAACGGATCGACTGGATCGCGCAATCGCGTTTCCGCAAACATCCCGAGCGAATAACGCGGTCGCGATTCCACAAACACCGTAGCGGAATACGCCGCAGGACGTCAATTCATCGAGGGTTTGAAATCGGAGACTCGGTGAAGAAAGTGATTTGAGCTGAAATGTATTGGCTACTGATTTGCGATCGTGTTCGACGCGGAAGCGTTTCCAATGGCCGCGCCGTTTACGACGAGTTCCACGCGGCGATTCCGCTGGCGGCCGTCGGCGGTGTCATTCGTGGCGACGGGCTGTGTTTTTCCAAAGCCGCGCGCGGTGATGGTGGAAGCGGGCACTCCATTCTCCGCTAGAAAATCGCGCACGGAGTCCGCGCGGCGCTCGGAGAGCTGCTGATTGTATTCATCGGTGCCCACGCTGTCCGTGTGGCCTTCGATTTGCAATGTCAGGCCAGGATGCGCGAGCAGAATTCCCGAAATTTTCGCGAGCTTTTCGCGCGCGCCTGGTTTGAGCGTGTAGCTGCCGGTATCAAACAGCACGTCGGACATGTTGACGATGAGCCCGCGAGCGGAATCGCGCGTCTGCAAAATGGAATTGAGCTGATTCAAGAGTTGCGAGCGTAGTTCCGCTTTTTCGGCTTCGGCGCGTGCGGCAGCTTGACGCGCTTTATCCGCTTCGGCTTCCGCAGCGCGCTGTTGATCGACGGCAGCGGCTTTGTCTCGCGCGGCTTGCTCGGCGGCAGCTTGCGCGGCTTGTTGTTGCGCTACGGCGGCCGCGGTGGCTTGCTCGGCTTCCGCTTTTTGGCGTGCGGCATCGGCTGCGGCTTTTTCCGCTTCCTGCTTCATGCGCACGGCTTCGGCCTTGGCAGCTTCGGCTTGCAAGCGAGCTTGCTCCGCATCCTGGCGGCGTTTTATTTCCGCAGCGGCTTGTTCTTCGGCAGCTTTCTTGTCCGCCAGGACTTTGGTTTGCGCGTCTTGTTCGGCTTTTTGTTTCACGGCCATGACACGCGCTTCTTCCGCGGTTTCGACAACTTCGCGGGCGGCGGCTTCGACCGATTTTTTCTCGCTCTTGCGGCTGTAGATTTCTTCGGCGTTTCTAAGCTGTTGTTCGGCTCTGGCTAGGGAAGAGGCGGCGTATTTATCAGCTTGCGCGATGCGTGCGATTCGCACAGCGTTGCGGGCCTCGAAAAGCTCGAGAGGCGTTTTGCGGTCGATGCCGAAGATGGCGTTTTCGATTTTCGTGTTGGAAGAAGAATAGATGCCGCGTCCGAGCAATTCGTATTGAGCGTCAATATTCTCGACTTTGCCTTGTGTGCCGGGGCCGAGAGTATTCTCGAGAACGACCATGTTGCCCGGCTGCGTGACGGCGAAATAGGGCTCTGCAGTGACAATCATGCCGAAGGTCTGCATATCCGAGATGGCTTTCACCTGACCGGCGCCGTTTTTCAGCGGAAGCTCTCCGAGGTTCACAGCGCGGCCCTGCGGCGAAACGGCCCAGAGAACGTAGGTCAGATATTCCAGGCCAAATTTGGTGGCATCGTCGAGGCCCAAGAACTTGGCTTCAATTTCCATGCGGTTGCTTTTGCTTTCGACCTTGGCTTCGCCAGTGGCCCCTTGCATGAGTTCGGTGCCGCTGAAATCGATCTTGGTGGTGCCGCCGGCGCGGCGATAGTTCACAGCTTTGGTGGTGCGGGAAACGGTGGCAGGCGCGGAAGCCGGCGCAGTTGCCGCGGTTTGCGGAGCGGCAGCCTGGGTTTGCGGCCTCGCCGCTGAGGGCGCTTGGCCGAATGTGGGCGCGGCAAAAATGCCTAGCGTGCACGCGATTGCGAGATAAAAGGATGGCTTTTTCACGTCCGACTCCTCAGTCGCCTTTGATGGCGACATGTTCTGACAGTTCTCGCTTTGTTTGAGCGAGCGGTTCCAACTCCAAAGGGAACTAAGTCCTAGGTTCTTTTTATCGTAGCAAGAAAAAAGCGAAGAGAAAGAGAATGGGTGCCGCTTTTGTACAAGTGATTATTAGCTGGGCGGAAGAAGTTCCTGGGCAGAGGTTTGAGGGCGAGAGAAGAGGACAGACTGAAGTCTGTCCCATCTTGCGGTTCCGCGCAGCCCGAAACTGCATAGAACTTTGCACTACGCTATCTGCGGCGCGCAAAGATTGTGATTCCTTAGTAGAGTAGGCGCCTCGAATCCATGGCTACAACTCCGGTTGATCCTACGAACTCCGCTTCTGTTCCAGCCGCGCCGTCCGCTTCGAGCAAGCGGCTTTTGCCGTGGCTGGTGGCCGTGGCGTTTTTCATGGAGTCACTCGACACGACGATTCTGAATACGGCGGTGCCGGCCATATCAGAGGCGCTGAAGGTTACTCCGCTCAGCATGAAGTCCGTGCTGGCAAGTTATACGTTGAGCCTGGCGGTTTTTATACCGATCAGCGGGTGGATGGCGGACCGCTTCGGAACGCGGCGGGTGTTTGCTGCGGCCATTGGACTTTTCACGCTGGGATCTTTTCTTTGCGGCATTTCCAGCAACATTCATTTGCTGGTGGCCTGCCGCATCTTGCAGGGTTGCGGCGGAGCGATGATGGTGCCGGTAGGACGGCTCACGCTGGTTCGAACGTTTGCCAAATCCGAGCTCATCCGCGCGATGAGTTTTGTGGCGATCCCAGCTTTGGTTGGCCCCATGCTTGGACCGATTGCCGGCGGTCTCATCGTCGGATATTTGCACTGGCGATTCATTTTTTTCGTGAATATTCCGATTGGGCTCATCGGGTTGTTGATGGTCTACCTGCATTTGCCGGATTATCGCGAGAGAACTCACCCGCTCGATATTGTGGGGCTCATTCTGTTTGGCTCCGGAATCGCGCTGCTATCGTACGTGCTCGAGATATTCGGCGAGCATACGCTGAGTGCAGTCGAAATTCTGGGACTCCTGGCGATTTCTCTTTCGCTTATCGGCGGCTACCTCTTTCACGCGAGGGAGATTGCATTCCCACTGTTGCGGCTGAGCTTGTTTCGCATTCGCACGTTCAGCGCGGCGGTGGGCGGAAGCTTTTTCACGCGGCTGGGCATCGGCGGAGTGCCATTCCTCCTGCCGCTTCTATACCAGGTGGGGCTGGGATTTACGCCGATTCAATCTGGGCTGCTGATCATGCCGCAGGCGCT
>DATDHE010000323.1:0-10154 GCA_036521695.1 Candidatus Acidiferrum sp.
ACGCAGGCTGTCCAGGCAAGAAAGAGCAGCAGCGCCCCGAAGGCTGTCGTCACTGCTTTGCAAATGGGTAGCCTCACCTTTTTGACGAGCATCTTCACCTCACTTCATGTGCCGCGCCGCAGTTTATCACGCCGTCCGTGAGCTCAAGGTAGGACAGGCATTCCTGCTTGTCTCTTGCCTGTCCACAGTGATGTTCCACCCAGACTTGCCCGTAAGCCGCCTCCCGCATCTCTTCCCTCAGAGGCGACGGACAAGAATGTCTGTCCCGCCTGCATGCCCCAGAGGCTTGTGCTAGGATTACCCGACCATGCGCATAGTCGAAAAAGCCCAATTGATGTCTGCCTCGGAGATCGACCGCACCCTGCGGCGTCTGGCTCATCAAATTGTCGAGAAAAGCGGCGGCACCAAACATCTCGCTCTGATCGGCATTCGCCGCCGTGGCGTGCCTCTGGCCCAGCGCATCGCTCAAGCCATGCGCGGCATTGACGGCGTCGACGTCCCCGTCGGTACTCTGGACATTACTCTCTACCGCGACGACCTCTCCAAAGTCGCGCCCCAGGCCGTTCTCCAGTCCTCCGACATTACTTTCGGTGTCGATGGCATGGACCTCGTCCTGGTCGACGACGTCCTGTACACCGGCCGCACCATCCGCGCGGCCATGAATGGCCTCTTCGATCTCGGCCGCCCCCAGCGCGTCTCTCTCTGCGTACTGATCGACCGCGGCCATCGCGAAATGCCCATTGAAGCCCAGTTCGTCGGCCGCACGGTGCAGACCAGCGACACCGAAATCATCGAAGTGCGTCTCCGCGAAATTGATAATGAAGAGCGCGTCGTTCTCGTCGACCGACAGGAGCCGTAGTTGAAAGAGATTTTTTCGCGCTATCGCCAAAGAGTGCAAATGTGACCCATCGTTTTCGCGACCTTCTGGCTCTCGAACCGCTGTCGGCGGACGAACTGACTTTTCTTCTCGACCAAAGCAGGCACTTTCAAACGATCCAGCGCCATGCGCTCAAAAAACTCGCGACCCTTCGCGGCAAAACCGTGGCTCTGGCCTTCTTCGAAAACTCCACGCGCACGCGCATCAGCTTCGGCACCGCTGCTTCGCGCCTCGGCGCCGACACCATGAACCTGCAAGCGGAATCTTCCAGCGTGAAAAAAGGCGAATCCCTCCTTGACACCGTGCAAACGCTCGACGCCATGAAACCTGATTGCTTGGTAATGCGCCATGCTTCCTCCGGCGCCGCAGACTTCGTCGCTCGCCGCCTCGACATTCCCGTGATTAACGCCGGCGACGGCACGCACGAACATCCCTCGCAAGGCCTGCTCGACGCGCTGACCATCCGCGACCGCCTCGGCAAAATCGACAATCTCAACGTCACGATCCTCGGCGACCTTCAGCACAGCCGCGTCGCCCGCTCCAACATTCATCTCCTCGGAAAATTTGGCTGCCGCTTCACGCTGTGCGGTCCGGCGATGTGGGTTCCGCGCGAACTCGAAAAAATCGGTGCTCCCGGCGTGTCTATCCGACGCGTTTTCAAACTCGAAGAAGCTCTCGAAGATGCTGACGTGGTCCTCGTCCTTCGCGTGCAAACCGAACGCATGCACGAACCATCCATTTCCAACGAAGATTATGTTCTCGGCTACCAGCTCAACGCCGAGCGCCTGCGTCTGGCGAAGCCGAACGCGCTCGTCCTCCATCCCGGTCCCATGAATCGTGGCAGCGAAATCACGCCAGAAGTTGCCGACGGTCAGCAGTCCTGCGTTCTCGAGCAAGTAACCAACGGCATCGCTGTGCGCATGGCGCTTCTCTTCCTGCTAATTTCCGGCGGAGCCGAAGAAAGCGGGCCTCCTGCAGGCCCCAGCGCAGAAGAATTGCAAGCGCCGAGAAACCGCCGCTCCACCGATAAAAAGGATCTTTCGCATGCTTCTGATTAAAAATGGCCGGGTCATCGATCCCGCATCGAAAACCGACTCCACGCAAGATATTCTTCTGGACGGCGAAAAAATCGTTGAACTTGCCGCGTCGGGCAAACTCACGAGCGATCACAAAAACGCAGAGGTCTTCGACACAGCCGGCCTAATCGTAGCCCCTGGCTTTATCGATCTTCACGCGCATCTGCGCGAGCCCGGCCAAGAATCCTCGGAAACCATCGAAACCGGCACACGTTCCGCAGCCCGCGGAGGTTTTACCGCCGTCTGCTGCATGCCCAACACGAAGCCCGTCAACGACAACGCCAGCGTCACGCGCTTCATCCTCGACCGTGCCAAAACCGCCGCAGGCGTTCGCGTTTGGCCGATCGGTGCCGCCAGCGTCAGCAGCAAAGGCGAAGCCATCGCCGAAATCGCCGCCATGAAAGAAGCCGGCATTGTCGGGGTTTCTGACGACGGAAAACCCATCGCCACCGCAAAACTCACTCGTCAGGTCATGGAGTATTGCCGCTCGCTCGACATTCCCGTGATCGAGCACTCCGAAGATGTTTCGCTGGCTGCCGGCGCCGTGATGCGCGAAGGAGTTACGTCATCGCGCCTCGGCCTCCGGGGCATGCCAGCCATCGCCGAATCTGTTTGCGTTGCGCGCGACGTTCAACTCGCCGAACTCACTGGCGCGCGCCTTCACGTCGCGCATCTCTCCGCCAAAGCCTCTCTCGATCAAGTCCGGTGGGCTAAGCAGCGCGGCCTCCATGTAACTTGCGAAGTCACGCCGCATCATTTCACGTTGATCGACGAGGATGTCCAGTACGACTCACGCTACAAAATGAATCCGCCATTAGCCGCCCGCGAAGACCGCGAAGCCCTAATCGCTGGCCTCGCTGACGGCACCGTCGAGGCAATCGCTACCGATCACGCTCCGCACGAACCCGCTCTCAAAGATGTCGAGTTCGACCGAGCCCCCTTCGGTATCCTGGGCTTTGAAACAGCCCTCGCGCTTTCTCTCGAGCAACTCGTCCACTCCGGCCGCCTCTCGCTCATGCGCATGGTCGAACTCTTCACCACCGGCCCCGCGCGCGTTCTCGGCATCGAGCGCAAAATTGCCGTCGGCCAACCCGGCGACCTCACCATTTTCTCGACCACGCACGAATGGACCTACGACGTAAAGCAGTCCCCCAGCAAATCCCGCAGCTCTCCGTTCGACGCCCGGACCTTCAAAGGCGGCCCAGCTGCCACCATCGTCGGCGGCCGCATGATCTATAAGAACTAGCAAGGCGGACGCACCTTCTCGGTGCTAGCCTTGCCAATGAGAATCCAGCGTCGCAGAATTTCCCAAGCGGAACGCCGCCTACAATTACCAATAGCGAATTATTGCGAATTATCTAAGTCTAGTCGCCGGGCTTTAGCCCGGCGATCTATGCCTTCAATGCAGATGGATGCCGTTCTCGCTTCCGTAGCATCCCCAAAATCCAGAATCCCGCAGCGCCCGCCGCCAAGTGCTTCAGCGTGTGACCGCTGATGGTGTGCTGGTCTACCAAGAAAATCCCCCGGTCCGCCGTTTCAAAGACTTTCGCCAACACGTAGAAACCGAAAACCACCCCGAAGTCCCCACTGCGGGTGTACCGCGGCGGTAACAAAAGCAAAACGGGCAGAATCAGGACTGCGTACACCTGCAACATCGCGTAAAACCGCAAATCTCCCGCGCCTCGGACTTCGCTGTACCACCACACAACCACGGTGCCCACACCGAGCAATGACAATAGCGGTAGCAAATAGAAGCCGGCTGCCACACTCACACGTTCCGAAATCATCGCCGATACCAATCCCATGAAGGCCAGCGTCATAGGCAGGCGGTCCCACACTAACCGCCAGTTGTCGGGAGCGAGATGGTAGTAACCCGATCCAAACGCCGTGAGCAACAAGCCCAGGAATAAAAAGACGTAAGCCCATCGCTCGCGTGGATCGATAAACTGCTCTTGGCCGCGCCTCCCTAGTAGAAAAATTAATCCCCAGGCGCCGCTCACGGCGAATAAAAGGTTGGAAGCCACGTCTCCAAAGTTCGGTATTCCTGATAAGGACCGTTGATCGGCGAAGTCATGGTAAGACTGCGGCTGAGGGATACGAGGTAGAAGCATGGCAACAGCTCCCAAGGCGATCGTAAACGCGACCAACACCCAAACACCTGTTCGTCGCGAAATCAATTCCGCCTCGCCCTGAGCCGAGAAGGCCGCGCTCGAGCCTCAGTTTAATGAATTCCTAACAAACCCCTCAGGGTTTTCTTGCCCTTCCGCTCCTACTCTGCATCTTGTGCGGACAACCCATTCCCATCCGCGCGAAGTGAGTTAAAGAAGCGAGCCAATTATGTCAGCTACAGTATTTCTGGCGTTTTGCATCCTTGGATGCGACTTTCTTTTGTATGTTTTGTACCAATTCACCTACGGAGAAAAGCGCCGGGGCCTCTCCGGCAGATCGAAAGCTCCGAAGCACGCCGCCATGAATCAACCAGACGCCCGGCCATTTTTGGTTGCTTCGCGCAGAAGGGCCACGGGAACAAGTCAGCGATTCCCGAGTAGGCATCAGCGCGCCGCTAAGGAAGAGGCCACCAACCCCGGCCAATTCGGTGAAGTGCGCGCTTACCGCCGCATCGCGTCGTCTTTCGCGCAAGCCAAGCGCTGAAGTTGACCGAATTCTATTTGTGCGCACAAAGCGCGACCCACGCTGCCAAAGCCGCGAGTTTTTCTTCTGCCCTCCAGGAGCCTTCGTGCGAGTCGCCCAGCCCGGCGATTATCCTTTTTGTCTCTGGCGCCGATTTGCGCAGCGCTGGCGACGCCGTGGTGTAGGCATTTTTCTCCAAGAGCACTCTTGACGGTAGCCCCTGCTCACGAAACGCATCTTCGAGAGCTGTTCGAAACAATTGGCCTTCCAGTCCGTGGGCTCGAATGTGTTCATTATGAAGAGTGGCGGGATCCACAAGGCTGCCAACAACCAATCCCGCTCCCATAACGCCATAGCCATCGGCCGCTGCCTGCTTCAGAAGCTGTTGGACAGATTTCCTAGCTGCATCAGCTACGACGCTACACAGGTTTTCTGCGAGCGCCTTTCCCTCCTTCCCGGGACGGTCCAGCGCGGCATGGTGGGGTTGCTTCGATTGAGGAATCTTGGGATCGGAAAGTAGGATGGCCTGACACCGGACTAGCTTTGGCAAATTAGGAGGTCCGGCCAGCAAAACCGCCATCGCCCAACCAGACTTCACGCGAAAACCGAGCGCCGCGGGGGTCGGCTTGCTGGTTTTCGCCAAGGCGCTTCCTCCATCTTCATCGCCCACAAGGAAAGAGTTGTTCCAGGCGGCGCGGATTCCCCGCTACTCCTTGCGCGCCACTTGATAATGCAGTCCCACTACTCCGTCGGAAAACTCTTTGCTCGATAGCAGCTTCAACCGAATCAACCGGTGTCGCGGCTGAATCAGCGGAATGCCTACCCCAATCAGAATCGGAATTACTCTAATGTTGAACTCGTCGATTTCTCCTTCGTCCAAAAAAGAAGCAATGATCTCGCCGCCACCCATCATCCAGATGTTCTTGCCCCGCTTCTTCCGCAGTCCCTGCGCGAACGCCTTAATCGCCTCGCTGACAAACTTGAATCCTGCCACCTTTGATTCCTGCGCTTGCCGTGAAAAAACGTAGTTCTGGATGCCGGCGCCGAATCCCGATGCCATCCTCTTCTCCATCCCCATCTCGATTCCCTTGGTGTATGTTTTACGTCCCCAAAGGATCGTGTCGATGCTCTTGAAGAACTCGCCCATCCCGTAATTCCCCTTAGGCCTCGGGCGGTCGAGCCACGCCACGTCACCGTCGGGCCGCGCGATATAGCCGTCCACGCTCGTCGCAATAGAAACGATGATTTTCCGTTCGGTTTGCATGGTGGTTCGCTGGCCTAGTTGCGTTGGTTCGGCCCCGAATCCGTTTGGGCACTTCGTCAGGCACCGCGAGGGACTTTAGTGCGCCGCTGGCTCCGCCGCCGGATGCAACCCGTGCTGAGGCACTTCGTGGATGCCGCGCGCAGGCGGCTCGATTCTCTGCCGGTAAAAATGATCGAGCGGCAGCCGGCCCTTCCCTACGGGATATGCTTTTTCGATCGCTTTCGTCGCGTACGCTTTCGCGAGCGTCGCCGCTTCGAGCAGTCCCCGGCCCACCGCCAGGTGAGCCGCAAGCGCCGATGCAAACGTGCAGCCGGTGCCGTGCAGTTGCTCTTCGTTCACGCGCTCCCCGGGCAGCGTCACCATGTCCGTGCCGTCGAATAGAACGTCGATCGGCCGCTCCATATGCCCGCCCTTAACGATCACCGCTCGCGCGCCCATCTCCACAATTTTCCGCGCCGCGGCTTCCATCTCCGCCAGGTCCTTGATGGTCATGCCCGTAAGAATCTCCGCTTCGGGCACGTTCGGCGTAATTACACTCGCGCGTTTCAGCAGTTCCGTCGCGAGAAATTTCACTCCGGCCGCGTCCAGCAACTCCGTCCCGCTGGATGATTTCATCACAGGATCGTGCACCACGTGCGTAAATGTGTGCGCATCAAGAAATTCCGCCACAGTCGCCGCATTCCCGCGGTTCCCCAGCATCCCGATTTTTACCGCTGCGAGGTTGCAATCCTTCGCCAGCACCTCGAGCTGTGCCTTCAGCGTCGCGCTTGGAATGTTGTGCACATCTTCCACGCCCTGGGTGTTCTGCACCGTCAGTGAAGTGATCGCCGCCACGCCATAGCACCCATGCGCCGCAAACGTCTTCAAATCCGCCGCCGTCCCCGCGCCGCACGACGGGTCAAATCCAGAAATCGTCAGCAAAATCGGTGGCGCGGCATGTGTATGTCCGTTCGTGCTCATTTTTCGTGCTTCGCAGCACCCCTCGAAGAAAATAGCCGGTCGCGCCACCCAGGCGCACCGGCAACTGCGAATGTACGCGCCTCGCTTCTGCCATGCAAGAAAAATTTGCTGACGTCCGGGCCTCGTGTCAGAATCCGGGGCGTCGATCGTCCAATTTCGTTCCGGCCAATAATTTCAAGGAGGGAGACATCAAGAAGTGAGACGCCTCTCGATCGCGCTACTCTCTACTCGCGGTTACGGTCCTCCCAGCCGATGCGCCAGACAAGAGCCGACGAGGAAACCGTCCGCAAAACTGCCCTAGGCTTTCAGTGACGCTCGATGGCCACGAACTAGCAATGATCGGGGGCGACTGATTCTCTTTGGAGAACCAAGCCGTGCGCCGGCGTCGGTTTAGCGACTCGTGCGACGGCAGAGCTTATCGCTCCCTTCGCCCCTGACAACCTTCGAAAGTGAAATACGACCGGCTAGCGGCAGATCGCCTCGAGTTTGTCCATTGGTCGATCTGCGTGAGGCGGATACTGCAGATGCTTGGCCTCGGTCAATTGTTCGAGGAACGTGCCGCCGTGTAGCAGCGCGGCATCCGGATCACTTTGGTAGGCGGGATCCTTTTGCGCTTCTTCGAGTGAAATAAAATCAAATCCTTGCTTCTTGAAAAGATCGAGCAAGTCCGGGAGCATGATGCTGTCTAGCGCGCCGATGTGCAGGAGCAGGACATACTTGATGTCTCTGCTAAAAAGCATCACAGACAATTTCCGATCCAGCGCGATGTCTTCCTTCGCCGTCTTGAGGTAGCTCGACTTCAACCACTCAATGGCCTGCGTGTCCTGCTTTGCCACGCATCGCGCATACGGATTGTTCCAGGCGTAGTCGCCAAAATCGAGCGTAACTTGCGCGATCTTGTATCCGTGATCCGCCAGATATTTCCGCACCGCATGCCTTTTTTCGAGTGTGTCGCCTTCATGCAAAAAGGGATACCGGAACCAATGCCAATCTCGCGCGCCCATAATCGCCCGCAGCGGAGCTTCGTTCATGGCAATTTCGTCTTCAAACGCCTGCACGGTGCTGGTATTCAGATCGATGTGTGAATACGTATGATTGCCTAGAGCCAATCCGGAATTGGCCCATTTCGCAAGCACATCAGCTTTTTCTTGGTCGCCGCCGATGTTCTTTGCGTTCACAAACCCGTACACGCTCGGCGCACCTTTGCTCTGGAAGGCCTCAATCATCTTCTTTGCAATCTCTGTCCGCGTTGTATTGGAGGGTAAGTCACCGTGAACGGGCAAATCGTCAACTGTAATGGCCACTTGCGCTCGCTGCTGAGCCGCCACGGACGAAATCCCAAACGAAATAAATAGAGAGAGCCCCAGGCAACGCGCGAAAACGCGAGGTGCGCGCACGAATTTGAATTTTGTGTGTTTCAACGGAGCAATCAGGGGAACAGCCCGCGCACCAGCGTAGCTTCCGCAACGCG
The DNA here is from genome assembly GCA_036521695.1 of Candidatus Acidiferrum sp. Taxonomy (GTDB): domain Bacteria; phylum Acidobacteriota; class Terriglobia; order Acidiferrales; family UBA7541; genus Acidiferrum. The sequence continues at coordinate 8,280 of DATDHE010000323.1, forward strand.
TCCCACCGCCAGAATCATCGCGCCCGCACGAGGCGGCACATGATGCTTCCGCATCGTCTCCACCATCTCGTGGAACGCTTTCACCATGCTCTTCTGCAAACGCGCGTGCACTTCTTCCGCGTCCCACATGAGCCCTTCCATGTTCTGCACCCATTCAAAGTAGCTCACCGTCACCCCGCCCGCATTCGCCAGAATATCCGGCAGCACCGTAATCCCGCGCCGCGCTAGAATTTCATCCGCGTGCGGGGTCGTCGGCCCGTTGGCCGCTTCGGCCACAATCCGCGCCTTAATCGCTTCCGCGTTGTGCAGCGTAATTACGTTTTCCAGCGCCGCAGGCACCAGAATGTCGCACTTCATCGTTAACAGGTCGTCGTTCGTCATGCGCGACGCCCCCGGCATCCCCACCACCGTCCCCGACCGCTCCTTATACCGAATCGCCTTGATCGGATCGATCCCGCGCGGATTCGTCACGCCGCCGCGCGTATCGCTCAGCGCGACAATCTTCGCTTTCTTCTCCGCAAACAATCGCGCCGCCGTCGCCCCGGCATTCCCAAATCCCTGGATCGCCACCGTCGCGCCGCGCAGTGGAATCTTCTTCAACTTACACGCTTCTTCCACCACAAACAGCAACCCGCGCGCCGTGGCCTCGCTCCGTCCCTCCGACCCACCGATCGACACTGGCTTCCCCGTCACCACGCCATGCACGGAATGCCCCACCGTCATCGAGTACGTGTCCATGATCCACGCCATCGTCTGCGCGTCCGTGTACACATCCGGCGCCGGAATATCCATCGTCGGCCCGATGATCGGCAAAATCTCGCTCGCGTACCGCCGCGTCATGCGCTCCAGCTCGGTCTTCGACATGCGCTTCGGGTCGCAAATCACTCCACCCTTTGCCCCCCCAAACGGCACGTTCAAAACCGCGGTCTTCCACGTCATCCACGCCGCCAGCGCCTTCACTTCGTCCAACGTCACGTTGGGGTGATACCGAATTCCGCCCTTACCCGGCCCGCGCGAAATATTGTGTTGCACGCGAAACCCGGTGTGGACTTTCACCTGCCCGTTGTCCATCTTCGTCGGTATCGAAACCTCCAGCACGCGCTTCGGCGTGCGCAAAATCTGCCGCAGTCCCGGCTCCAGCTTCAAAAACTCCGCCGCCATATCAAATTGAATCTGCGCGATGCGAAACGGATTCAAGTCCTCTCGCGGAGCAATGCGGGGCACCATCGGCGGCGAACCAATCTGTCTCAGCGGTCCTGTGGGCTTTACGACCGTGGCCATCGGCTTCGGTCCTTTCCTCTACGCGTCTAGTCTCGACTTCTCGTTCTAAGAATTAAAATTTTTCCACTGCCCAGGGTTCGAAAACCGCTCGCTGTTCTTTACGATCTACTCTTTGCTAACCGTTCGCCGCCATTCGTTGCTTGCTGTTCACATACTTGTCGCGGCAACCCGCCGAGCAAAAGTGCACCGACTCTCCACTCTCACGCAGCGGTACCGCCAGCACTTCCGCCACATGCATCCCGCATACTGGATCGCGCACCAATCTCCGCGCCGCCACTTCGCTCTGCGTGTCGCTCGACTCCGACCCAGCTCCGGCGCCAGCCGCGGAACCCCCCGGATCCTGCTCCGTCTGCGCCGGCATTGCCCCGCGCAACATCCACGCCAAAGCGCGCCGCAGCAGCGCCAGGCTCCACGACAAGATCAACAACCAAAACAAAAACCTCATGATGCGCGCCAAAAAGTTCATCGATGTCTTCTGGTTTCTTGAACCCAACCAAGTTGGGCTCAACTCCCTTACTCCCGCTTTTCCGGAAGCGGGCACTATTCCGACGACCCGTAAGTCCCCCAGGGTCTATTACATTGCCCTACCACGTT
>DATDHE010000324.1:0-9851 GCA_036521695.1 Candidatus Acidiferrum sp.
CTCGTTTGCCTGCGCCCGCTCATAAATCGCAGCCAAGTCCGCGTTTCCGCTCATATACGAATTTGGCGCGAGTACCTGATGCGATGGGTGCAGTTTGATCGCGCGAATTCCAATCTTCGCCATGCGATCCACTTCCGCGCCCGCATCGGGAACCGTCCCCGGCAGCACTCCGCCAAACGCAATCAGGCGATCCGGCGCCGTGCTGCAGTATTTCGCGCTCCAATCGTTCACTTCCGGCGTGAACCCAATGATTTTCGGCGCAACGTAGTTGATCAAGCCCGCGCGTTCAACGCCCAAACTATCCAAGTGCGCGAGAAATGCCTTTGGATCCTCGCAGTAGCGCATCACATCCGCGTAGTCTTTCCGCCCGTGCTTCATCAAGGCCATCGCGGACGGTTTCATCATGTGGTATGGCATGATGTGAATGTGGATGTCGATGATCTGCTGCACGAATTTGTGTCCTCGGAAAGGGAGATTGTTGCCCGTTCAGTTGAACCGCACATACTCAAAATCCAAAGGCTTGCTGTTGATCCCTCGAAGCGGCGGCGCCATCCAGTTCGCGAACTTCCCAGGCTCCACTACGCGCCCGGTCATCAACGATTGCACAAACTTTTCGTCCGCGGGGCTCGGCAGCCATTCGTGCTTGCGCTTCTCCCACGCCTCTGCGGTCAAGACGTCCCCGTTCACGCCAATGTGGTGCCCCGCAAAATTCCCGATCGCGCGATGAAAACCCTTGTGTGGCAATTTCAACTTAAAAGGAATGCCAGCTTCATCGATCACCCGTTGCCAGCGCCCCACCCCATCCGCGATTTCTTCGATGTAATCGTCGCGCAACCGTTCGTTCAGAGCCGTTAGAGCCGGAACATTCTTCTTTACGATTTTGTCGCCAATCACCTCGTACACCGAGTACTCCGCATCGCTCAGCACATGATCATCTTCAAGCTTCGTCTCGCGAAAGCGTCCCTTCAGCCCGTTGGTGAAATAATTCGCCGCGTTCGAAGAAACATCCGAGCCGTAAAGGTCGAGCGTCACGCTGTAGTGAAAATTCAAGTATCGCTGAATCGTTTGCAGGTCGATCACTCCCAGCGCCCGTACTTGTGCCGGGTCTTCCAATTTGCTCTCTTTCATCACTTCGCAAGTACGCTTGATGATGCGCGTCACGCCTGTCTCTCCGACGAACATGTGATGCGCTTCCTCGGTCAGCATAAACCGGCAGGTCCGCGAAAGCGGGTCGAATCCCGATTCCGCCAATGCGCACAACTGGAATTTTCCATCCCGGTCAGTGAAAAACGTAAACATGTAAAACGCCAGCCAGTCCGGTGTCGGCTCGTTGAACGCGCCAAGAATGCGCGGATTATCCGCGTCCCCTGATCGCCTCGCGAGCAAAGCCTCCGCTTCCTCGCGCCCATCCCGTCCAAAATAGCGGTGCAACAAATACACCATCGCCCACAGATGTCGTCCTTCTTCGACGTTCACCTGAAAAATATTTCGTAGGTCGTACATCGAAGGGCACGACGATCCTAGGAGCCGCTGCTGTTCCACCGAAGCTGGCTCTGTGTCCCCCTGCGTCACAATCACGCGCCGCAGCGTCGACCGGTATTCTCCCGGCACTTCTTGCCAAGCAGGTTGCCCTTTATGAATCCCAAAATTCACTTCGCGCTTCTCATCCCGGGGCTGCAAAAAAATTCCCCAGCGGTATTCCGGCATCTTCACATAATCAAACTGAGCCCATCCGTCCGGCTCCACGCTGATCGCCGTGCGCAGATACACCTCATAATTGTGGCTCTCGTTCGGTCCCATGTCGTACCACCAGCCCATGTACGCTGGCTGCCAATGTTCCAGCGCCCGCTGCAAGCCGCGATCCCTCCCCAAATCCACATTGTTCGGAATTTTTTCGGTGTAATCAATCATGATGGTTCTCCGGTCCGATGCTTTTTTCCTTACCTCTTTACGTCATTACTGCTTTACTGCCTCTTCTTAAACTCTTTCCCAATTGAATTTCACTGGCGCGCCTGTTCCATAAACTTTCAACGCCCCGTTTGTTCCCACCGCGTTTGGCCGAATGAAAATCCAGTTCTGCCAAGCCGACAATCGCCCGAAAACGCGCGTTTCGAGAGTTTCGTTGATTCCAAAGCGCAAATTCGCTTCGAGTCCGGTCAGCGCATCCGGCGATAGCGCGGCACGCGACTCCAGCGCCTGTCGAATCTCGTCTTCCCAGTCGAGATCATCGGGCGCGACCGTAACGAGGCCGGAATCCATCGCTTGATGAACTGTCAGTGTTTTTCCGATCAAGGTCCGTAAGCTATCGACTTGCGCGGAATCCTGGTAGAAACGCGCTGCCATTCTCGAAAGACCATTCACCATCGGTAGAGGTCCGAAGTTCATTCGCGACAGAACTACGGTGGCGACGTTTTCGCCGTCCTGCGAATCGCGCATATAAATCCTGTCGGCTGCCAGCGCCAATTCGAAAAGGGTTCCCGCAAAGCATGAGCCGGGTTCGACAATCGCATACAAGGACCGCGACGAAACATCGATCCGCGCAAACGTCCGCCGCATCATTCCCAAAACTTCTCGCACAAACCAATTCTCTTGGTGATTCAAGAGAAATTCGTCGGCCGCCAGCACGGCATTGGGATTCCCAGTCGCTTTGAGAATCCATAAGCCCAAGTCAAGCTCCGTCGTGCGCAGCGCCAGGATGGCATCATCCAACTCCCGGGTCATCTGCAGCGGCCACCAACTGGCCCCTGCTGCCACCGCATTCTCCACCGTGTATTCAAGGACTGACTCTGGCGCGCGGACCGTCAGTGTCACCGTGCGCGCATCGCGATTCACCTGGGCGTCAACGTATTCGTAATGTAGACCTGCTTCATCGATAGTGCGTTTCACTGCCGTCAGCGCCACGCCTTTCGCGTCAGTGGGCCGATCGCTCTGCTCCGCGAGTTTCAGGGCCCTCTGCTTTACGTGCTCGGAAAATTGTTGCGGCTTCACGACTTCATCCACCAGTCGCCAATCTTTCGCTCGCAGTCCGCGCACCCCGTCTGGATTTGTGCAGAACATATCCGCATAGTCGCGCCGCACTTTTCGCTTATCCGTAACGCGCGTCAAGCCGCCGGTGCCCGGCAGAACCCCCAACAGCGGAAGTTCCGGCAAACTGACGGCCGACGAGCGGTCATCCACTAAAATGATCTCATCGCAAGCCAGCGCCAGCTCGTAACCGCCTCCCGCCGTTGTCCCATTGCACGCCGCAAGAAATTTCAATCCGGAGTGCGCGCTCGAATCCTCAATCCCATTCCGCGTTTCGTTGGTGAACTTGCAGAAATTGACTTTCCATGCATGCGAGGAAAGCCCCAGCATGTAAATATTCGCGCCCGAACAAAAGATCCGGTTCTTCGCGCTGGTGATAATCACCGAACGAATCTCCGGATGCTCAAACCGTATCCGCTGCAACGCGTCGTGCAGCTCTATATCCACGCCGAGATCATAAGAATTCAATTTCAGCTTATAGCCAGGCCGTAGTCCGCCGTCTTCGGCCACGTCCATCGTCAAGGTCGCCACAGGCCCGTCGAAGCTGAGCTTCCAATGTTTGTATTTGCTCGGATCCGTCCGGTAATCCGGCGGTGTGACTCTTGTCTGAAGCCGTTCTGTTGCGGCAACGTCCACGTGATCCTCCTACTCTTGCTTGGCTTGCAAAGCGGCTTTCAGCTTCACAAAGCTTTCTTCGACGGAATTCCCCGAGGTATCGAGATACATGTCAGCCTTCCGGTAGAGCGGCTCACGCGCTTCAAGAATTCGGCGCAAATCCTCCATTGCTTGATTGCCGCCTGCAATCGCGCGCAAATCGCCTTGCGCGATCACGCGAGCCATGTGTTCTTCCGGCTGCGCCTTGAGCCACACCGTGTAGCAATTCGAAAGCAGGTAATCGTAGGTCTCTTTTTCCGAGACAACGCCTCCGCCGATGGAAAGAATCGCCCGTCCCTGCTCATGAAGGACGCGTTCCAGAGAGCGCCGTTCGATGGCTCGATAACCGGTCTGCCCGTAAAGCGAAAAGATTTCTCCGAGCGGCATACCCGTATCTCGCTCAATCTCGCGGTCCAGTTCGATGAACGGAATGTTCATCTCCTGGCCCAATCGCAATCCCAATGTCGACTTGCCCGCTCCTCGCAATCCGATAAGCGCCACGCGCTTCCGCCTCGCCGCTTCTTCGTCGCCAAATTCGCGCAGCAATCGAGACATCGCTTCCTCGACGCGATGCGCCGGAAGCCGCTCGAGAAATCTCTGGATCAAAATCTTTTCATGCCGCGTTTCCGCTTCCGGCGCGAATAGTTCCGCAAGAGACACATGGAGCGCGGCCGCGATCCTCCGCAAAAGCACGATCGAGACATTTCCCTCGCCAGCCTCGAGTTGCGCTAGATGCCGTTCCGATACTTCCGCTTCGTGCGCCATCATTTTGCGTGTCAGGCCTCGCCGGTTCCGCAATTCACGGACGCGCTTGCCTAACGAGAGCAGAAAGCCATCATTCGAAACGCCCGTTACGCGTTGGCTGCCAGACTCTTTTGCGTGGGTAGTGGTTTGCACGTTGGACATATAAGGATAGTCCGGAACTTCACCTGCAGTATACCGCATGTGCTCGCTTCATCGTCAAGCAGAAGAACGTGACCTGGGACATATTGCCTTAACCCCTTCGAACTTCTTCCTGATCTTTCACATAAGATATTGTAAATAATAGTCTTACTGCATAATCGGAGATCGGTTCTTGCCCTGTTGCAAAGTAATGTCGACCCAGGAATATGCACTATTATGCTGGTGCGGTGATAACATTTCCCCTTCTCGCACTCGAATCTCCCTGGATTTCGCACTAGCCTCGAATTGTGCAAAGATTCGAACCGGCGTCGCACCCTAGCGGAGGATTCCAAATGAAGCTGTCAAACTATGTATCCGGTCAATGGAAAGAAGGAACCGGCGGAGGCGAGCCGCTCGTCGACCCGGTCACCGGCGAAGAATTAGCACGAATTTCCTCACAAGGCGTCGACGTAAAAGCAGCTCTCGAGTTTGCTCGTGCGAACGGCGGCCGCGCACTCCGAGCGATGACCTATCGACAACGCGCGGACCTGCTCGGCAAAATCGCTGAGACGCTTGCCGCAAATCGCGACGAATACTTTCGAATCTCTCTGCTCAATTTGGGCGCGAATCAAGCCGACGCCTCATTCGACGTCGACGGCGCAATTTATACGATGAAATATTACGCAAAAATCGGCCAGGTCCTCGCTGACGGCAAAATGTTGAAGGAAGGCGTCCCGGTTTCTATTTCGAAGACGGGCGTTTTTGTTGCGCAGCATTTCTTATCGCCAACAAAAGGCGTTGCGGTTTTTATCAACGCGTTCAATTTTCCGGCTTGGGGCGTGTGCGAAAAAGCCGCGCCCGCGTTGCTCTCCGGCGTACCCATTGTTGTCAAGCCCGCTTCGCCAACGGCGTGGTTGGCTCACCGAATTGTCGAAGACATCGTGAAGGCAAATATTCTGCCGCCAGGCGCAATCTCGATTCTCTGTGGCTCCGCGCGCGACATTCTAGATCACGTCGACGAAAGCGACCCTGTTTCCTTCACGGGCTCGGCAGACACGGCTGTGCGAATTCGCTCGAATCCAAATGTTTTGCGGCGCTCGGTCCGCGTCAACACCGAAGCCGATAGCATCAACTCCACGATTCTCGGACCGGACGCCGCTCCTGGAACGGATTTGTTCGAACTGCTCGTTAAAGAAGTTGTGCGCGAGATGACTCTGAAAGCGGGACAGAAATGCACCGCGATCCGCCGCGTGCTAGTTCCGCGGCCGCACATGAAAGCGCTTGGCGACGCCATCGTCACGCGGTTGAGTCCCATGAAAGTGGGCAATCCGAGAAACGCGGAAGTGCGAGTCGGACCGGTGGTGAACAAAGCGCAGCAAACGGCCTGTCTCGAAGGGCTGAGACAGTTGAAAGAAGAATGCGAGGTCCTCTTTGGCGGTGACGAGAATTTCCAGCCGATCGATGCTGATGCGCAGAAATCCGCGTTCGTGCAGCCGACGTTGCTCGCCTGTGAAAAAGGGCTCGACGCCAAATTTGTGCACGACGTCGAAGTGTTCGGCCCGGTCGCGACTCTAGTTGCTTATGACGGAGTCGAAGACCTTATCGCCATAGCACGGCGCGGACTTGGCTCACTCGTCGCTTCGATTTTTGCGAACGATCCTGCTTTTCTCCAAAGGGTTGTGCTTGGCATCGGCGATTTGCATGGCCGTATCATGATTGTTGATTCCAGCGTCGGCACCCAGTTCACCGGGCACGGCAACGTTGTGCCGAGTTGCCTCCACGGCGGCCCGGGAAGAGCCGGCGGCGGCGAAGAGCTTGCCGGGTTGCGCGCGTTGCTGGTTTATCACCGGCGGTTTGTTGTGCAGGGGCCAACGGTTTGCACGACGGATTTGTCGAGTTTGTCCGCCGATACAGGCCTTTTCTACTCGTAAATCGCCGCGATCTTACGAAACATCTTGCGCCTTTCGATCTTGCAACTCGCGCAGTTTGAAGCGCTGAAGTTTTCCCGTTGCCGTTTTCGGAATCTCGGATAGAAACTCAATCCATCGCGGGCGTTTGTAGCCGCCGATTCTTTGTCCGACCAATTCTTGTAATTCATTTGATAATTCTTCGCTCGGCGTAAACTCGGCGTTCAAGACCACATAAGCAGCCGCTTTGGTTAGGCCATCCTGATCTTCGCGCGCCACGACTGCAGCTTCGCGCACCGCTGGATGCTCGATTAAAACGCTCTCGACCTCCGCGGGACTCAGCCAGAGGCCGTGAACTTTGAAAACATCGTTTGAGCGCCCCGCATACCAAAAGTAGCCCTCCTCATCCTGGAAATATTTGTCGCCGGTACGGAACCAGTCGCCCACAAAAGTTTCCTTCGTCTTTTCGCGTTTGTTCCAGTAACCGGAACAAGTCGAGTCTCCCTTGATCAGGAGATCGCCAATTTCGTTGGGAGCGACGGCATTGCCACGCTCGTCGACGATTCGGGCTTCGTAGCCGGGAATGATTTTTCCGCTGGATCCTGGCCTCGCTTCGCCCGGGCGGTTGGCGATGACCATTTGCAAGGTCTCCGTGGAGCCGAGCGAGTCTAGAATTTCGACACCGAAACGTTCTTTGAATCGATGGAACAACGGCGCGGGAAGCGATTCGCCGGCGGAGATCGCGTGACGCACGCTGGAGAAGTTGAATTCGCGCGCATCTTCGCGGTGATGCGCCAGCAGCGCCGCAAAATTTGTGGGTACGGAGAAAAAAAGTGTGGGACGGTAACGTTCGATGTCGGCGTAAATCGTGGCGGGAACGGGGCGCACCGGAGAAAGAATCGTCGTGGCGCCGCAGCCGAGAGGGAAGTAACCGGCATTTCCGAGGCCGTAGGCAAAAAACAATCTCGCGACGCTGAAGCAGCGGTCGCTCTCTTTCATTTGCAAAACGCCCTTGGCGTACAGCTCGCAGCAAACGACCATGTCGTGATGAAGATGGACGCAACCCTTGGAGGCGCCCGTGCTTCCGGAGGAGTAGAGCCAGAACGCGGGTTCGTCTTTGCTGGTGTGCGCGGCTGACAATTCTGGAGAGGCGGACGCCATCAGATTTTGCAGAGAGTGATGATTGTGCGAGCGTCGACCCTGTGAAAGAGGATCCTGCTTCACTTCGCTAACCACGATCTCTTGCAAATAGCGGAGCTTTTCGTTCGGAATGGATTGTAGATGTGACAGTAGCGGTTCGCTGACCAGAGCGACGCGAGCGCGGCAATCGTTGAGGATGTATTCATAGTCTTGGGGTTTCGCTTGTGTATTGACGGGAACAGCGACGGCCCCAATCTTGATTGCTCCGAAAAAGGAGTAGAGGAATTCCGGAGTGTCCAGGAGCAAAAGAAGAACGCGCTCTTCTGCGCGGACGCCGAGCGCGAGCAAGGCATTGCCAACGCGGTTGGTATTTTCCAGCAGTTGCTGGTAGGTGACCCGCTCGTCGCCGCACTCGATGGCGACTTTGGCGCCGCGGCCTTCCTGCACGTTGCGGTCCACGAAGTGTGTGGCGACGTTGAATGTTTCCGGCAAAGTGATCAAGAGCTTGGCCGCCTCCCGCCGTTCCGCGTGGTGAGCTGGGAGATTCTCTCGCGCAAACGGGCGGCAGTATAGCACGGGGGAATCTTGGGAGTCGGGGGCTGCACTAGTTATAGTTAGTGGCGAGAGGCAAGGGCGGCGCGTGCTCTGACGAGCCTTGATTTTGATGACCGTCATTCGATACTGCGGGGAGGCTTCTACCCGTCGTACAATTCGGGCAACATACGGCGTTTCACCCTAAACGCGCATCGAACACAAGCAAATACGGCTGCTCGGTGATGCAGCCTAAGTATGTAATTGTGCTAACTTTATTGTGAAATTGAGGTGGGCGTTATGAGACAACAGATTTCCCGACTGAGTGCACTCTTCATGGTCCTTCTGCTGTTGCCTGCGCCGGACTGGGCTACGTGCGGTGGTGGTGGCGGCGGCGGAATGGGCGGAATGAGAAGCGGCGGCGCTCCTGGCGCTCCGGGTATGGGCAGCGAGCAGGTCTACCAAGTTCCCTGGAAAATTCTCAAACCAGAAGATGCGCTAGCTCCTGGCGGACTCGTTGTGTATTGGTTCCCTTCTTCCGTACAAGAGTTTCAGAAATCCAGCTTGCGCAATTCGCGAAGCCTATCTCTGTACGCGACCGAGTGCGTTACGATGGGCGTCGCGGAGGCCAGCTCCACCTTGGGCCAAAAGTTCGTCGGCGCAGACAAACTTCCGGTGGTGGTGCTCGCGAAAACAGACGGGACAGTCATCAACAAGCTCCAGAACAACAAAGGATTCCTGAAAGTCGATGATGTCGAAAAGCTGGTGGAATCCGAAATGAAGCAGCGCGAAGAGGCCGTTAAGAACGAGCTCAAAGCGGCCAAGGAAAAGGCCAAGTCCGGAGACAAAGAAGGCGCGATCCCTTTGTACAAATCGGTGCTCGTTGAAAAATGTCTTTTCCCAGGCAAAGCGAAAGATGCAGCGAAAGAACTGAAAAAACTTGGCGTCGATGCCACCGTTAAGCTTTTTGACGCCCCAGTCATAAATCCCGCTCAGAGCGCCAAAATCGAGACCGTCATGAAGCGCGGCCTTGCCGCAGAGATGAACGACAAATACGAAGAAGCCGAACGCCTCTATAGCGAAGCGCGCCGCATGGATCCCGCCGATCCGGCACCCCTGCGCTATCTCGGGGAACTCTATCGCCATCACCTCGGCGATTGGGATAAGGCGCGCGTGACATTTCAGGCCATTCTCGATATGCCTGCCGACCCACTATCGCGTGCCGTAGCACTCCATGGCCTCGGGAAGATGACTATCCACGAAGGCGACTTTCTTGCAGGCTTGCACCTGATGGAAGATTCCGTGCGCGAATATCCCCTGGCGCTGGCATACCGCAATCTTGCCGTCTACTGGAACTCGGAAGGCAATGCCACCAAAGCTGACTACTACACGCGCGAAGCCACGAAGCTTGATCCAACCGATCCGTACAATCTGGTCTTCGCCGCCGCGTTCCTCGCCGGCAACGGTCATGGTGACGAAGCGTTGAAAATTGCGCAGGAAAACGAGGCGATGCTGCCTGCTTCCTACAACCTTGCCGCCATTTACGCGCAGCTTGGGCAAAAGCAAAAAGCCCTCGACCTTCTCAAACGCCATTTTTTTGAATACGAGCGTTACGAAGCGGTGCGCTCGAAGGAAATGATGGAGGCCCGCGTTGACGCGGTGTTTGCGTCTCTCCGCGAAGATCCGCAATTCATCGCGCTGACCAGCGCCGCC
>DATDHE010000325.1:0-5687 GCA_036521695.1 Candidatus Acidiferrum sp.
ATCCCGACTCAAAAAGCAGAACCATGGCGTAGGCCTCGGCGGCGCGATCTTCGATGGAGTAGTGGGCAAAGATAACGCCATGAACGAAGACCACTCGCTGTTTTTCTTCGGTCTGAAAGCAAACGCGATCGTTGACGAAGACGGTACCGGGAGTTGAAGTAGGGCGGGCAAAAAGCTCCTTTTGAGGTGGGACCGGCCTCATGGTTTCTTAGCATGCTCTACCACCATTGGATCCAGAAAGCGGACAGGTTTAGGTCCGCAGCCAGGAAAGTGTAAAACCAATCCAGGTGCAGGTCCGTGGAGATGAGAAATAAGAAACAGCGGACACTCTTGGTTCAGATTTCGTCGAATCGGAAATCCCGAAATCTACGACTCCAAACTCAAAAAGCGGACAGGTTTAGGTCCGCACCCTACGTAGGAAAAACTATCATTTTGGCCGATTCTTAAGGAGTATGTCAGGAGTTCTGAACTTATGGATTTTCTGTAGCAAGCTTGTCTTTCTCATCGCACCTCGGTAGCCTATTGGTGTCTCCCAAGTAGCCGAGTTCAGGCCTGCGTCTGCGCACCTTAGAACATATGTGCAGGCCGGAAGCCAGACGAAATCGGAGCTGAATCTCCCATGGCCCCCCAGCGCCTAGACCTCAGGACCTTATGAACACGAAGAAGACTACCTCTCGCATATCATCCACTGTCCGCAATGACTACCGCTGTAGCATGGAGAAAAATCAGTCCGGCAAGTATTGTGTTCGGATCCAGGTCTTCTACCCTCGCCACGCTTGGAATCTTGGGGTTTTCTTTCTGGCGTCGTCCTTTGACCGCGCCATGAAGAAGCTCGAAGAGTCTCTGGATTTCCTGCAGCGCCATGAGGAGAAGCTGTGGTTTTGGGGTGTCGACCGCGCCGAAGATATGGGCTTTTCCGCTGAGTTCCTCCGTGAGGCGGGAATGAAGCTGGATCATCGCACCGAGTTTCCGCGCCGGGCGACCAATCTTTCGCTGGCTCCGGAACGCGAAGTACCGGCGTTTGTGCTCGGGCCGGTCCGTCGCGGCCTGGCCGAATCGGTGGAAACCGCACGAAGCGCCGTGGTCGGCGACTGATTGCGGGAGCTTGCTCGCGCGAGACTGGCTTCCGCGGGCAATTCCTTGAAACGAAGTCTCACTGTTCAGTTGGCCGGCGAATCTGGCCCTCTTCCATATTGACTTCACCCGTTTTCTTCGCCATCATGCCGAAATTCGAGCGGGCCCGCGTTCCAGTGGGCGCGCAATACAGCGAGAAGCAAAACGATGAAACGCGATACAAGAAGCTGGCTCTTGCCCTGCTCATGGCGTGCGTGTTTGATACGGAAAGACCAAGCATGGCAAGTATATGCTTGAGGCGGATGCCATAAAGGCAGGGTATAAGCCGGCGAAGTGAGAGCCTCGCCCCGGAAAAACCATAGTACGAAGAGCGATCCGGTTTTGTTGGTACAAAAAGGAGAGAGCGAAATGACAAAACGACTGAGCAGGATGATTTTGGCGGCTTTGCTTTTGATTTTGGGAGTGAGCGGCGCGTATTCGCATGCGCAGACCGCGGCCGCGCAACCGAAGCCTGCCACTCCGCAAGCCGCGCCCAAAGCAAGCGATTTGATTGATATCAATACGGCGACGAAGGATCAGTTAAAAGCACTGCCGGGGATCGGCGATGCGTATTCGCAGAAAATCATCGACGGCCGGCCGTACAAGACGAAGACCGATCTGTTGAATAAGAAGATCGTTCCTGCGGCGACGTACGAAAAGATCAAGGCACTGATCATCGCCAAACAGCCTAAATAGACTTGGCCAAGCAACGCAAGTGACGGCCCGACTGACGCATTTTCGGCGTCGCTTGGGCCCTCTAGAAATTCCGAACGTAGATACGAATCATTTTGGTTCTTCAAAAGCCTGGCAGTTCGCGCTGCTGGGCTTTTTGGCTTCGCGTGCTATTTTTCGCGGAGGATAACTTCGCCTTGGCCGACGAGCTGGTCGTTGAGCCAGAGACGGTACTTGTATGTGGCGCTCTTCAGTCCGACACGGGGCGGGCCGCTCAGCAGGCGCATGCCTGCGGGGGCTTGAAAAATGTTGGATGAAAAAGGGCAGCGGTTGACGTCGAATTCGACGCGAAGATTGCCGGCGTCGGAGATCCAGGAGATTTGATCTCCAGGATCGAGCACGACTACCTGGGGTACGAGTCCAACGAGTACGGGGCGTTCTGCCATTTTTCCTCTGCTCCCTGCAAAATCTCCGGACGGACGATAGCACATCTGAGAGAAGAGTTCTTCTCGGGGAATGAACGTTGTTGTTGATTGGCAGCGCGTGAAGCGAGCTTGTGTGCAATTTTGCACACGTCTCCTATCTGTCCTTCGGTACGTCTTGACCGTCGCATAACGCAGCCCCAGACTGAAAGCGGTGAGCCATGCTGTCATTCTTTTTTAGGCGCCGGCAGTTTTTTCGCGCTCGCAGAAAAAGCTGTGAGAGCGTCTGCCTGACGCGAAGGAAGTCCCGAATGGCCTCACGCGCTTTGTCCATGCCATTGCCCAATGGCTCCCGCATTTCACTTGTTTTGGCTCTAGGATTTCTATGTCCACAATCAGCCCATGAGAAACCTCTCAGAACGAGACTTCGGGACGTTTCTTAGGACTGAAGAGTTGACAACCACGGTATGTAATTGCACGAAGCGTCATAGCCGCAGCCTTCAAAGACATCATCAAACTAATCGGCCATCGCATGCGCCACGTAATTTTTGTCCGCGGACGGAATCAAGATAAGGTCCTTGTCGAGTGCCTTGACTACGAACTTCCACCCTGTCGGGAGGTTCTTGTAGGCGGCAACGCCGCAGCATTCGGAACCAAAACCCCTGTAATTGTCCGGGCATACGATGTGCGATGCCGGGACATCCTACCTGGAATCTATCAACTGGAATTGGCTGTAAGTCCCGATTAATGAGTGCCGTACAAGATGACTCGCGGAGGGTGTTCCCAGTGTTCTTCGAAATACCAGAGCTCCACGCTTTCGAGGGCGCGGCCTTCCACGATGAGGTCGATGACTTGGGTTTGTCCTTCGGGGGAAACGCGATTGCCGATAACCAACTCATCGAACGTTCCGTTAGCGTAGTAAACGACCAAGCGCTGGATGAAAATGGGGTCGCTCACTCGCAACTGAACCGCGCGGAACGGGCCGTGCCGAAGGCCGACCGGGATCCTGTAGTGATCCTGAGCGCCGTCGATATGAGTGTCGCTCAGGAAGTTCCAGACCAGGCCCCGGGCGTAAAGGGAGGTATCGAAGATGAGGGCCAGGAACACCACAAGGGCCAAGACAACCTGCTTCTTCAGCATTTCAGGGCTCCAGTTCCTTTATGGTTTTGCCACCCTTAGGATGAAGGGAAATCAATTTGCTCTTGGGCCCGTATTAGATTGTCCAGTTAAGTTCCAGATTGGATTAGCTGAATTCGCCGAACGAGTGACGTAGTAGTGCCCGTCCGAAGGGACAGGTGCAAATTGGCAGTGACCTGCGAGAGTGTTTCGCCCACTTTCTCCAAGAAGGCAATTTTTTCCTCAGGAACTCGGTTGGAAGTGTTCGACCATGTTTGCCGCACTCTTTTACCATTACCGAAGCATGGAAATTCCTCGCGTCCAGCTTAACGCACTATCGGACAACTAGAGTACTGGTACTATTCTTGTAAGGTAATATAACTAATCAGGTAAATAGAATTGGATCATCGCACCGAGAGGGAGTTCTGAAAGTGTTCCTGTGGGAAGGAGGAATTGTACGGCTCATAATTTCGGAGGGAATGTTCCTGCAATTAACAAGAAGGGTCAGCTTCCTTAAAATCTGGAACTGACCCCCCTTTGGATACCTGCATTAAAAGACGTATTCTCCAATGCATTTGTTATTGATTCTGCTGCACGGCTCCTTCTGTGGGTCTTGCCCTCTGCCACAAGATCTCTGAGTCAGGCGCCTGGTTTGGATAGAAGCGCAGCGATTCAGAGTTTGTAGGAAGAAGGATAACGTCAACTCTGCGATTGTAAGCGAGCCAAGTCGCTGAGGAATTGCGCACTCGCGTCTCTGGAGGTTGATTTGGATTCTTCGCCTGCAGATCAATAACCGTGGCCTTGTCGATCGGTTTTTCGTCGCCGTATGCCGCCGTCTCAATCTTATTCTCCGGGATGCCCTGGGAGATCAGGAATTCCCTAACGCGCTGCACGCGGCGGTCAGAGAGGGACTGGTTGTACTCGTTCGGGCCGCGCTCGTCGGCGTAGCCGGACAGGCTGAGCTTGGCGTTCGGATCATACTCAAGGTACTTGGTGAAACCGGTGGCAAGCGCAGTCAAAACTTCCCGCTGGCTGAGAACCAAGCCAACCGATGGGTTATGCTTCGTGGGATAGTCGGTCGGATAAAAGACGCTCTTCAACAGCACCGCGGGAATTGGTTCGATCGAACCTTTAACGCGCACCGAGACAGTCTTGGTATCCGAACCGCCACAAACGTTGGTTGCGGTCAATGTGTATTTGAATTCCTCATCCACCGGACCGTCCGCGGTTTGGCTTGGGGTGAGACTGATAGACTTTGAGCCGCTGCCGTCAACGGAGCCAAGCGGAGTAAGAGAAGCGGCATCGGAGTTGGACGATGACCAAGTTAGCGTAGCGCTGCCCTGTTCGATCACTTTGTCGCCGATGCGGCGATAACGTACCTCTGCGGGTGAGGCATCAAGCGAGGATTGCACGACGGGGTTTACTTCCACTCTCGCGCTCGGTTTGGTCACTCCTCCGGGCCCAGTAGCTGTGAGTTCGTACACCGTGGTTTGCCTCGGTGAAATGGTTCTCTCGCCAGTCGTTGGAACCGGGCTAAACCCGCTCATATCGGCATCGATGGTTTCGACAGAAGTCCAGGCCAACTGAGTATTTTGGCCGCACTTGATATTTGGAGGATTGGCGGAAACGGATCCGCCCACAGGCGCCACGGCGACCGTGGCACTCGCTGTGCCTACCTTAAATCGCGGAATGGATCCGCTAAGCTGTGTGGATCCGCGCGGCCAATCTTTGATTTTTTGCTTTCCGTTTGAAATATCAAGAATCACGCGCTGGTTCGCCGCTACCGTTACTGGGCCGGACCAGATTTCCTTGTCGTACCGGGAGACCGTAACCTGATGCGTTCCCGGTGGAACGGTCAGCTCCTGATGCAGCAGTATGTCGTGATTGAACTCGTCCACGTGGCCTACAAAATATTCAGGCTTCTTACCGTTTAAAAGAACCGCCGCATCACCCGCGCGCAACGTCCCTACTTCGAGCTGAATGCGTCCACGGGGCCCGGCTACCTCGGAACCTGCAGAGGCCAGATCCACTTTCATAGGAGTGGTTTTATCTGAATCGATGGAGACATCCTGTTCGAAGAATTTGTAGCCGTAGTTGGCAACAACCAAATGATGCGTTCCCAAGGCTAGCTTAACAGTCCGATTGCCGGGACCGATGGCTTTGCCATCGACGAAGGTGTACGCCTGCTTCGGAGAGACCGTTACTTTCAGTTTTCCTAATTTCGATTGCTGTGCAAAAATAGCAGGGCTGAGCAAAATCACCGAGCCCAGAACGCACAAGAATTTTCCTGCTTGTGTCCTTATCCTCATACAAATGATCCTCCCGCGCATCATTGCGATACCCTAATCACAATTACTGATCGTC
>DATDHE010000326.1:0-4426 GCA_036521695.1 Candidatus Acidiferrum sp.
AGAGGCTTCAGCGAATTGTTTTTTGGCAAGCTCGTCGAGGAGTTGCGCACAAGCGTTGTCTCCCAGCCGATACTGGCCACGCGCGGTCGTTTCGCCAACGTCAAGATTGTCGTTGCCTAGCGCTACTTCCCCCTTGCCCAGGTCCGCCAAGAAGGCGCGGTAACGATCCAGTGTCACATTGAAGCTCTCCTCGAATAGCTTTTCCGTTTGGGGGTTTGGGGTTCGAAACTCGAGAACTCTCAAAGGGCCAATCTTCGGGAGAATACGATAAAGGGAGGAGAGAAAGACGTCGCCAGGGCCAGGTCTGTTGTAATCCCTTCCCCACTCTTTTTCGTAACTCGCGCGCGAAATGTTGTAAAGAAATTTCTGGCGCGTGATTCCCGGCAAATCCTTCCTGATGTCGTCCTGCTTTAGTTTCCATGCGATTCTGGTGGCTTTCGGAATGAGCGAGCTGACGTCGCGCCTGTAAGAGTTGATGACCCGTGACTCATCCTTTAGAACGGATTTGAGCTCCAGGCCATAAGTCTCCTGAAAGGCCCGCTCCAAGAGAGGCACGGCAACCTCAAAACCGATAAAGTCGTGGTAACTATCTGGAGCGAAGCGACCCTTGGCAACCTCAAGGACGTCAAACCCAAATTCCGTTTTTACGTGAGCGATCGGATCATCTTCATACGTTACGACATCCCCGTACTTCTTTTTGAGCTCCGGGTACAGCATGGGAACGGCGAGATTCGTCGCCAAGCGGTGGCCGTTGTTGTCCGCCGCATAATGCGCCATGGCTCCAATCGCGAAGGCATAGTCCTTTAAGTCCTGAGAATCGCGTAGAAGAGCTTCGATAAAATCGCCGCCGCGAAAATAGTGAGTGAGATCGCTAAAGAATTTATTGCCATGCGGATAATAGCCCATGTCCTGAATGATGGCGCCGCCGTAAGCGTAGGCATGGGCCTTGCGCAGATCGTCCGGGGTGGCATTGGGAAAACGCGCGAGCAGGAGAGGGCGGATGTTTGTATCCCAGGCTGCATCAATGATGGCCTCGTGAGTTAAAACGGAGTAGGCCTCGGAAGGACTGGGCCACCCGAGGCAAAGAGTGAGCATGCAGATTAGTGCATAGCGCAATCGTTTCATGAAGTGGTTCCAAGTAAAAGAAACACGGTCACTCAGAAAAAGCTGGGAATTCTAACGAGACGTGGGAGCCAAGCGCCATCCCGAGGGGCGCAGCTCCCGCGCCTCGCATTGAATCGCGAGTCTGCCTCCGATTAGGACTGGCCAGCCGCGCGCTTCTTCTCTCTTGCGTTTGAACGGACTTCCGCTTCTTCATCGCGTTCGCGTACTTCTTGGATTGATTCTTCGCTACGGAAAGATCGGGCAAACTCGTCCACCTGTTTCTCGGCTTCCTCCTTCACGACCCCGTATCGTTCCTGAATCTTTCCGATCAGTTGCTCCCGCCGGCCGTGGATTACCGTCAGGTCGTCGTCTGTGAGCTTTCCCCACTTTTCCTTTACTTTGCCAGAATACTGCTTCCATTTTCCTTCCAGCTGATCCCAGTTCATTGGAGTCTCCTAGTTTTCAGTTCTTGCGCAACGCCTATTGATTCGGCCTCGCACCGGCTGGGAAGCGTGCCGAACCCGACAGACAAGAAAAACACGCGAGCGGAAGAGCGTACATACAGAGAAACACCGAGAGGCCAGGGAAAAAGGGGCACAATCGGGCGATTTCCAGCCGGAATACAGGATTCCTTGGAGGCCTATAGGGCTTCCACGGTATGGAGACAGCCGCGCCCATGAATTACAACAGAAACGAATCGTGGCGGGATCTCCAACAAAACGACTGAGGCAAGACGCCCGGTTCAGGGCCAACGAAAATATGAATGGGAAACATGAGGAGGTTGTAATGCTACGTTGGGCGTTAGGGTTTTTTATCGTGGCGCTTATTGCAGCCGTGCTCGGCTTTTCGGGTATTGCTTTGGCTGCGGCTGGAATCGCGAAGATTATCTTCTTTGTCTTCCTGGTTCTCTTTCTCGTATCGCTGGTGAGCCATCTCCTGCGCCGGACTTGAGAGAACGGCTCTCGCGTTCTCTTTATCGGTCATAACAGGCTGCACAGAATTCGACTTGGGAGTGGGGAGGAACTATGGGCGGACGAACAATCCTGGGAATAGCACTGGTCGTCATCGGGCTTCTCGCGCTGGCGTATCAGGGCTTTAGTTACACAACACAAAAGAAGGTCGTAGACATCGGTCCGATCCAGGCAACGAAGGAAGAACATCACACCATTCCTCTTCCTCCGATTCTTGGCGCTTTGGCTCTACTAAGCGGTGTTGTTGTGGTGGTGGCCGACAAGCGTGGGAATTAGAACCCAGAAAGGTAATTCAAACCGTTGAAGAAAAAGGATGGAGGATACATTTATGAATCGTATAGCGGCTATTTTTGCGGGTGCGCTCATGTTGGCGCCTCTTTCATTCGCACGGAGTGCAGGGGACGAAAATGCAAAAGATGAAAACAATCGTTTGCAGAATGCCGGCACGGTCATGCAGGAGATCCTCGATATTCCGGATGATATTCCCCAAGACCTGCTCGACAAGGCTCGCTGCGTGGTGGTCATGCCGTCCGTTCTGAAGGCTGCCTTTGTCGTTGGAGGCAGCTACGGCCGCGGCACCATGGTTTGCCGCACTGGCAAAGACTTCAGGGGGCCATGGGGCGCGCCAGCAATGTATGCCCTGGAGGGCGGCAGCGTGGGATTGCAAATTGGAGCAGAAGCCACCGACTTCGTGATCCTGGTGATGAACAATCGTGGCGCGGAAAGTCTGCTGCATAGCAAGGTTAAGCTTGGCGGCGATGCTTCCATAGCAGCCGGACCGAAGGGCCGGACCGCGTCAGCAGATACAGACGCCTACATGCGTGCAGAAATGCTCAGTTACTCTCGAGCGCGCGGCGTTTTCGCCGGCGTGTCGTTAGAAGGCTCGACGCTCCGTCCCGACAACGATGCCAATCATCGCCTGTACGGCCCCAACGCCACGGCCGCGCTCATCATCACTGAGCCGAAGTATGACTCCCCTGAATCCGGAAGGGCGCTCGTACATCGCTTGCAGAAGGCCACTCCTGAACGAAAAATGTAACCCGACCCAAATCCGGAAGAAAGGGCGAGGCGACTGCTGCCTCGCTCTTTCTTTGCACGCCGGTGCATGCATCGCCCGGAAGGCCGCCCCAGGTGAGACGGCGGGGATACGGACTCCTGTTCAATTCTATACAGCTTGAACGGTATTGCCCGTGCTCCTCTATCGTCATATATCTGTTGGCGAGTAAAGCTGTTTTAAACAAGCCAATCGTACAGGAGAGGCTCCCGCGATGAACAGCAAGATCGCACATTCGGATGAAATGCTTGTCGCCAGCGCGCGCGAAGGAAGCCGCACGGCTTTTGGTGAGCTCGTCCGGCGGCACTCCCACCGCGTATACGGGATGTCTTTCAAGATCTTGAAGAACCGTGAGGACGCCGAGGACAATTTGCAGAATGTCTTCTGCAAAGCGTATGGCAAGATTCGGCAATTTGAAGGAAACTCCCAGTTCTCGACTTGGTTGGTCCGTATTGCTATCAATGAAGCGCTAATGATGCTGCGCAAACGCCGGCCAGAAGCAGCCGCAGCCTCCGCCGACGAGGAAGGGATGCTGGACGGCAATGAGACGCGCGCGGAACTGCGGGATTTGCGCGCGGATCCCGAGCGCCAGTACCTGACAAAGGAATTGGCCACGAAGGCCCTCGAGGCTTTGCACCCAACGCTTAAGTACACCTTCATCCTGCAAAAAAGAGAAGGTTGGACGAGCCGGGAATTGGCGAAGGCCATGGAAATCACTCCAGAGCTCGTCAAATCCAGAATCTTCCGAGCGCGCGTAAAATTGCGGCAACGCCTTTTAGCTCTAGCAAAGCCGGAACCAATGGCGCTTCAGAACTAATACGGGCAGCGCGATCCCGCGCGCGACTGAGCGATCAGCGAGTTCCGCTCAACTCACCGATCACACTTTTCACGACTTCGCTATCCATCTTTGGGCTGATATATGCTCCGTCACCAATCACTACCGTAAGTGCCTTCACCAATTCTTGCTCCGCATCCGTCTTCAGCAGGTAACCACTGGCACCCGCGCGAAAAGCGCTCCGCAACAATTCAGCTGATTCGTGAAGAGTCAGTAAAACTATCTTGACGCCAGGTTGCATCTTTCGAATGGCCCGCGTCGCCTCGATGCCGTTCAGTCCGGGCATGGACACATCCATGATGATGACTTCCGGTTTTAGCTCGTCGGCAAGGCGGATGGCCTCTTTCCCGTTTTCCGCTTCTCCGCAAAACTCCCACTCCGGAAATGCATGCAGAATTGTTTGAACACCACGGCGGATAAAGGCGTGGTCATCGACGATAAGCACCCTAGGCATGGTCCGGG
>DATDHE010000327.1:0-9396 GCA_036521695.1 Candidatus Acidiferrum sp.
TGCACACCACCATAGTCCACCCACCAAAGATATTCGTAGCCGCCGGCATCTACTCCATTGGACTTCACCATCTCATTGGCGTGAGTGCTTTTTTCGACCCAGGCTTCCGGCACAATCTGTTTGTTGTTCCAGCGGCCGTGACGCAAATAGAGCAATCCGAATCTGGCCAAGTCGCGCGCTGTGATCTCGAAGGGATAGGCAGCATGAATCGAAAGTGGGCCTCCGATGTAGTCAACATCGCCTGGCCTGAAATCCTGCATCCCGATCGGCTTCGCGATGCGCTCATAAAAGGCATCGCCGATCTTCAACCCAGTTTTCTTCTCAAGAATTGTCCCAAGGACATTGAAATCCCAGTTGTTGTAGTACCAGAAGGTTCCGGGGGGATGGCTTCCTCGCGCTGGGCGATTCTTTTTCATGGAATCGGTTTCCATGTACGCTTCGTGATAGACACCAGAACGCGCGCGCAGCAAATCCACCACCCGCGCCTGCTTCTCTTCCTTTGTCAGAGGATCGGGCGAATCGTCGATTCCCAACTGCTCAAGCGTTTGGTTGATGTCGATTACACCTTCGGCTGAATAGATTCCATAAAGCGCGCTCAGGAGGCTTTTCCGGACCGAGTAAGAACTAATCTTCTTATCGATATTTCCCCACTGATCCACTATTTCACCTCCTTGGATGACCATCACCGCGGAAGTGTGGATCGAATCAGTTTTGGCGTACTGCTGCGCTGCGGAGAGTTTTTCCCTGGACCATCCGGCCTTCTCGGGTGACGAGAGAGTCTGCCAAGTTTTTCCCGGAAAGATTTCTTGAGACGCCGTGGACGCAGCAGATGCTTGCGCTGCGGCGCCTACCGGAAGGAAAGTCTGAGTACAGAGCAAAAGCACGACCAGAGCTGGAACTTGAGAGCATCGACGCAAGGGACTCAGGTGCCAAGGGCGAGTGCGCGACGGTTCGTTCATAGTTCTCCTCTTGTTCTAAAGGGGGCTATCCGGAAAGATGAGCGTTCGCCACATGTGGGCTACGGGGCTGTTGTCGTACCCAAGCCCTTCCTTGGGTTGCTTGAAGTGACGTCCAATGATATCGATGAACGGATCGAGCGAGACCTTCGTGTTCGGGTCGAAGGCGTAGAGGTCGTGGACAGTGATCATCCGCGCCTCCATGTACCACTTGTGGTTGCGGGCATACTGGTAGGCTTGCTTCACGTAGTCCGGGGGAACATAGTCTTTGCCGAAGATGTGGTTGTACATCTCTGGATACTCGTAGCCAACCGAAGAGTCGGGGAAGAACCGCAGAGCTTGGTGATAGCGGATACCCCAGCTAACCTTCTCCGAGACGTAGGGTTCCAGCAACTGTGCACCCCACCAGCCGTGGTCCACCTTCATCAAATTGAGAACGACGTCATGGAGGAGACAAGCAAGGATCACCTCTTCTTTCTCGCCCTTTTTCATCGCATCGGTTGCACTCTGCAGGACGTGCGTTGCCGGCGCAAACCGGTACTTGAAAAAGTCGATCAGCGTCGGTTTTTCGGGCATGGGCTCGAGTTTCCTGATCTCGCCGGGAGTTGGTCGGCCCGGCAAGCCTCCGCCAAAGAGGAATCCGGTGCCCCCACGAACCTTGAGTTCGTTGGTGCTGGTCTGGTCGTCCAGCGTTTCCATCATGTGATGTTCGAGCGCGTCGGCGAGGGTTTCCGAGGGAATCGCACCGATAGCCACTGCAGTGCCCAGACTTGTCAGAAAAGTTCTTCGGTCGATTTGCATACCAACGTCCTCCGCACGCCAACCTATTCTGGCGAGGTGGCTGCTGCCTCTCGAACACCGAGACCTGTGTAATGGCGCACCATCCTCCCGCGTCCTGGACGTCGCCATGGCCATCACTTTTCCGTCTGCAGAAACGGAATAACGCCGTGTTGCATGGAGTTTTCCGTTTTGGTGTGAGTTCGTCGCAAACCGTATTAGCGTTGGATCTCATGATGGGCCTGCTCCCCATCAAAACGCGATGGCGGGCTCGTTAGCTTTGGCCCAGGAAGATGTAAGGAAGTAACGTCCGTAAATCAAGACACTTAACGACAAAGCAGCGTAATATCACGTTGCATCCGCATGGCGGTGTTGCGATGGCTTCCCCTGGGACAAAACCCGATCCCATCCACTTCGGTCCGTTTGAGTTCGATCGCGTCAATCTTGAGCTCCGTAAGCGCGGCTACGTGGTGAAACTCCAACCACAACCACTAGCGCTGTTGCGGCTCATGGTCGAATCTGCCGGAAGAATTGTTTCGCGGGACGAAATCCGCAAGCAGATATGGAAGGATGACACCTTCGTCGATTTCGAACGCGGCATCAATTTCGCGATCAGCCAGATCCGAGCAGCACTGGGCGACGACCCCGAAAAGCCGCGTTTCATTGAGACCATTCCGCGCCGCGGTTATAGGTTCTTGTACACTGCGCAGGACGGGAGTGACTCACCAAACGCGGTCCCGCCGCGGTCCGTTCGAAACAGGTTCAGATCGCTCGCTGTGCTGCCTTTCACCAACGGAACCGGCTCTCCGGAAACCGAGTACCTGGGCGAAGGAATCAGCGAAAGCATTATCAATCTGATTTCACAACTCCCCGATATTCGAGTTGTCCCAAGGAGCTCTGCCTTTCGATTCCGGGGGACTAACTTTGAGTGGAAGAGGCTTGCCCGCGAGTTGAATGTGGATGTAGTCCTCACTGGCTCCGTGATGCAGCGCGGAGACCGGCTGATCGTGCAAACCGACCTTGTGGACGTGAAGAACCACGCCCAGGTATGGGGATCGCAACTCAATCGGAAGTTCGAGGACATCCTTGAGCTACAGGAAGAACTTTCCCGAGAGATCTGCGAGTGCCTGCGTCCGCGTCTGACCTGTCATGAAAATGAGTTGCTCACCAAGCGGCCAACCGAGAACCGGGAAGCATACCTCCTTTATTTAAAGGCGATGTTCTACGCCAACAAGTGGACGCCTCTCGGAATCCAACAGGGCTTTGCGTATAGTCGCCAGGCCATTGAAAAGGATCCCCTCTTTGCGGCCGCCTATGCCGGCCTTGCCTATTTGTACATTCAGGTCAGCTACTTCGGCGGACTCTCGTCATTCGAAGCGTTTCCAGCAGCCCGCGCCGCCGCGTTGAAGGCATTGCAAATTGACGATAACCTTGCCACCGCGCATGCCTGCCTGGCTTATATTTTGCTGGCATACGACTGGGACTGGACTGGCGCGGAAAGGGCATCTCGTCGAGCAATTGAGCTGGCTCCCAACATTCCCGGAGGCCACCACGTACTGAGTCTTTGGTGCCTGGTAAATCGAAGACCAGACGAAGCGATTTACGAAGCTAAGAAAACTTTGGAACTCGATCCCTTGTCGGTCCCCTACCACCACAATCTCGCCTTTGTCTATCAGACTCTGCGCAAATATGAACTTGGCGTGGAACAACTCCACAAGCTTCTGCAAATCGAACCAGTATTTGCTCCCGCTCATGAACTGCTCGCGTTTTCCTATGCTCAAATGGGAACGTACGAGCAAGCCTTTGCGGAATTAGACGAACTGGGGCCACTCGTGGGGACGGACCTGCGCAGTTTGTGTGGCAGGGGACTCCGGGGAGTCGTGAACGCCATCGCGGGAAGGAATGTCGAAGCACGGAAGGTGCTGGTTGAATTGCGTTCGTTCTCTGAACCTCCTGACTACAAGACCGCGTACAACTGCGCGGCTATTCACGCGGCGCTGGGCGAGCAAGCCGAGGCTTTCAAATGGCTGGACAGGGCTCGTGAAGGCCGCTTCAGCTGGCTGTTTCTCATCAAGCTAAGACAGGAATTCGAGGCCTTACACGAAGACGCGCGCTTTCGAGAGCTGCTGCGCAAGATGGGCCTGCCGGAATGATTCTGGAAAGTGGGTACCCATGCCGGCCAGACCTCCCAAATGACTATGAAGCCAGAAGACGTGCCCCGCCGGCAGGAGCTCATTGCGACCGAGCGCCACTTAGCCCAAATCGGTAATTTAAAGTCGGCTAGTGCCGACTATGGCGAAGGCGGCCAACCAATGCTGAAGCGTTCAGACTGGGCTCTGGAGCGAGCACTGGCGCTTGGTCCGAACCTGATTGTTGCGTCAGTCCAATTGATCATCAACCTCATGGAACGAGGCGAGCTTCGGGATGCCTACGCGGAAGCGTCGTCTCCGGTCAAGGCAAAGTGGACGAAGCACGCCGGACGATTCAAAGAGCGTCGGCCACACCTCAGAAGGGTCGTGTTTTGGTATAGGTCTGCCTTGATCCAAAGGAAGCATCCCAACTAGACGGAGCTGTTCGGCGGACGGAAGCTGCTTCTGTTACGGAAGGCGACGTGGAGGGTTGGTATATCGCCGGAACCATGTTGTCGTACTGCGGGCAAAACGATGCCGCTTTGCGTTTGCTGAGAAGAGCCGTTGGCGAAAACTATTGTGCCTATGATGCTCTGCACACGGACCCGCTACTTGTAAAGCTACGGAGGAGCCCGGAATTCAGCGCATTGCTCACGGCGGCAAAATAGTGTCAGAACAGGTTTTTGGCCCAGCGTGGTCCGCATTGAAAGACGCCGACATCGCTCATCCACAAACGTCGGCAAAATCGTTGGCAAGTACCAAGCGAATACGCACTGGTCATCCGGCTACTTGATTCCAAGCGGCAACTTGTGCGTAACGTAAGCAATCCTCGCTCTTCCCCGAACCCAGGTTTGGAAAATCTGCGAATCCTGATAAGAAGTCCTCGAATACGAAGCCACACTTCTCCAAAACGCGGATCGACGCCTGATGAAGTTATTGATTCTATCAAACGAGAAAAACGCCAAAAACACCGGCTTCGCCCAAGTGAGGTACACGCCGGGTACACGGCCATACTTCCAGAGTCCGTGCTGTTAGGTTTCCTCACCAGGAACGTTTTACACTAAATTCGAACGATCCAAAACACGGGCCATTTCTGCGAACCCGCAAAATGCGTTCGCCAGCTGCATATGGTGCGGCGTCTTGCACTCCGGTTCAAAGAGTCTCGGATTAGGCTATAAGACAGCAGCGTTTGAATTATTTAGTTGTTCAGGGTGCGAGCCTTGTTGGCGAGGAGTTTCAGGCCAAGGGAGTCGGCGCGCTGGGCGGTCTGCTCAAGCTGGGCGCGGGCTGAGGATTTGTTGCCGGAGGCAAGCGCAATTTCCGCGGAAGCGAGTTCCGTTTCGAGGAGCATGGGCTGAAAGTCCGCCAGCTTGGATGCGGACATGACTCTTGCCAGCAAGTCCAGAGCGGATTTCCTGTCGCCCAAAGCGGCGCGGGCGCGGGCGATCTGAAGATTCGCGTTCAATCTCAGGCCAGCGTTGAGAGTTTCCGGCGAAGCCCTGGCCAGGGAAGCAAGTTCGGTTCTTGCACTGGCAAGAGGCAATCCGAGCAGAGCCCGGATAAGAACCGTGCGAGATTCGATTTGATTGGCCTGATCCTTCTTTGAATCAAAATAGGCAAGCGATTTGCGAGCAGCGTCCGCCGCAGGCCGTGGATGACCGCTCTCAAGGTCCAACTGGGCGAGCAAAAGCTGCGATTCTTGCGCAGCATTCTCATCATGAATATCTTGGCCCAATTTGAGTGCGAGTTCAGCCTCCCGGCGCGACTCCTCCAGGTTCCCCTGCGCCAGCAGAAGTCTGCATCGCGCATTGTGAAGATAAAGTTTGAAGCGCTTGTTTTGCGTCTGCTCGTTGACCTCAAAGCCCTCGTCTAGTTGCTTCCTGGCTCCCTCGATGTCTCCTTTGGAAAGCAGAGCCTCCGCCAAGTTAACGAGCCAAAGGTCCAACTCCACCTTCGAATTTGTCTGATGTTTTATGGCAATAGCGGCTTCGTCATTCTTAATGGATTCTGACAAATTTCCCTGAAGTTCGTAAACGTGGCCAAGGTTGCCGTACGAACTGCTGATTCCTTGCGGCTCGCTGGCTTTTTTATAGGTGTCGAGCGCCTCACTGTATTCCTTGAGCGCCCTGGGATAGTCGCCGAAACCCACGGACAAGTTGCCGGCGACGTTCATGGCATATCCGAGACTCGCTCCTCCGGCCTCCATTTTCTTAAGCAAGGCGATTTGGCGTTCGTTGGCTTTGCGTCCTTCGGCATGGTCGCCGCGGTTCCCCGCTTGGTTTGCGATCAGTCCCCAAATCTTAGCTTCACCGGCGAGGTCGGAGATTTCGGAAAAGATCGTTTTCGCTTTGTCGCACGCAGCCCAGGCCTTGTCGGGGTTTCCGAGACTTGCCTCCAAATTGCATTGGATGTTTAAAGATTCGGCGGCGAGACGACGAGCGCCGGCTTGCGTGGCGCGTAATTCCACGCGCTGGGCCAGAGCCAGAGCCTTTTGGGTGTCGCCGGAATACAAAGCAACAGCAGAACGCACGTGGTCAATACGAGGATTGTCGCCATCGGGAGGTTTTAGCAGCTGAAGAGCGTCAAGCGTAGCGTTCGCGTCCTGCCATTTTCCAAGGTAATACTGACTTTTTGCCAATGACAAACCGTAATCCAGACTGTCGGGATAGAAGTCAAAAAGAGACTTATAGATCTCCGCTTCCTTCGCGTTGTCGTGAATAGAATTTCTATATTGCGCCTCGATGACCATCCGGTTCTCACGCGGCAGGTTCGAGGAGAGATCCATGGCTTTCTTCGCTTCGTCCGCGGCCTTGGAGTTGTAGCCAAGGCTTCGCCAAGCTTCGGCCAGCCCCGCGTGCGCCAGGGCATAGTTAGCGTCTTGGGCGATGGCTCGCTGGAACAAATCTCGCGCACCAGCTATGTCAAACGAATGGAGTTTCTCGAGCCCTTCGGAATAAAATCGTGTTGCAGGGAAACTGGAAGATTGTACGGCCCTAGCCATGGCTGCGTCCGGAGCAGAAGGCTCGGCAATTTTCAGCTTTTCACGCAGGCGATTCCCGGCGCGCGTGGCCAAGTCAGGCAACTTGTTCGCAGGGCCGGATTCGGAGATGGTGGCAAGTGTTTCGCCCTTTGTGGCGTCCTGCAGGCTCAAATCCACGCGGACGTTTCCGCCTATTTCCAGGAAAGAGCCGAGAACAACGAAATCGCTCCCCATGTTGTCGCGAACATGGGAGAGCGTCTCTGGACCCAGCGATTGCGGATCGGACAAATCCAAATCGATTTTGCAGTGATCCACCTGTTCGCTTGGGATGATCAGAAGTTTTTCACCCGCGGAAAGTTCCGTCGCCAGCATCTGCGTGAGCGACGGCGAAATCCACGCGGCATCCTGTTTGCCCGAGAGATTCTTGAATCCCAGCAGCGCCAGCGCTGGTCGGTTCGACGACCGCGCGGATTTGACCGGTTTTGAAACGGAGAGCCCGGCGATTGTTCGCTTATTCCACTTGGCAACTCCGAATCCCGTGCCGGCGATAAGGATCAGGACCGTGGTGACACCCAAACCGAATCCGATCCTGTATTGACTGCGCGGTTTTCCGACCTTGGACGTCGAACCGTCGCTGTCGAGTTCTTTTTGACGACCGACTGAGCCGGGGAGCGCCGAATTTCCAACGCCATCGCGCAGCAGATTGAAAATATGTACGCGCACTCCATGTTTGACCGCGATTTCACTGAGGTCGTGCAGCGCAGGATCCCACGCGC
Source organism: Candidatus Acidiferrum sp. (assembly GCA_036521695.1). Lineage (GTDB taxonomy): Bacteria > Acidobacteriota > Terriglobia > Acidiferrales > UBA7541 > Acidiferrum. The sequence goes on from DATDHE010000327.1 coordinate 7,619, forward strand.
TGACCTGCCGGAGTACGCTGGCGAGCGCCGCCGAAACCAGGATGTGCCCCGCGTCTCCGCAATCCATCACGCGCTGCGCGATATTTATTCCCCCGCCGGACACGTTGCGGTTGGCATTGATATCCGCGATGCGGTAGACGGGGCCTGTGTGCAGTCCCATCCGCAGCTTGAGTTCCGGGTGCCCGGCAAGTTCCCTCGCCAATTCGATGGCGCAATTTGCGGGAGCTTCCGCATTTCCAAAAAAGACCAGCGCCATCCCGTCCCCGGTGGGCAGCGAAATCAGCTGTTCCTGGGATTTGGCGCGAAGGAATTCTGCCGTGCCCGAGATCAGTCGTTGCAGGAGTTCAATCTGCTGCCGCTGGTGATCCATCGGCAGCTTTGAGTAGCCGACGATGTCAGTGAAGAGAACGTGGGCAATCTCCAGCTCTGGACCCGAATTTTTATCGCGCATGAGTGGCTATAAGCCGTTCTGGGACGGAATTGCAGGAGAGTATGGAATATTCCAGAGTGCGCGTCAAACTTGCAGCGACCGGAAGAGGATTCATTACCTTGAAGACGGAGACATTTGAGGCGGGCTGATTCGAGACCGATTGAGAGGAACAGAAGAAACCGGGAGCGAAAACAAAAGCGCAAGAAACGAAAGACATCGGCTGATTGGAAGGGTACACGAGAAAATGGAACCTCGTAAGCGGCTGCTCTTTCAATCGGTTAGGTTGGTAGGGGCGGTGGGGATCGAACTATTAGCGACGTTGAAAGCGCGTAGGTTATTGATTTCATTAAACGGGAAAAACGCCAGAAACAGCGAATTCGCCGAAGTGAGGTACACGCCGGGTACGCGGGAACGCACCTAGTAGATTCATGCAAAAAATCAGCATGCTTTCTGCCGTGTCAATTCTGCGACCATTACACGAGCATTTTGTATTCCTGCCAAGATTTGGCACGGGGTTCGAATACGGAATTTTGGCAAATCTAAGACGGATCTGCCATACGAGCTCGCCCCATCTCCCCAATTGCTTCCTGGTGAAGCGCATTATCAACAACGAACTCGCCCAGACTTCAGTGACATGTTATGGGCGGAGTTAAGCGCAGGTCAGTTCTCGTAGTCCCCAAAGTTAACGAGATCCTCCAAAGCAACGTTATTCATCTCGATCTTCACCCGGCCGTCGCGAACTGCCTGCGGCTTCGCTAGCTTCACATTCGCTCCGGGGCACAGATAGACGGTCTTTCGTTTTGGGCGCTTGTCTGGGGTGAATACTAGCTGCCTTGATCCGAAGGCCAGCGGGTAGGTCACTACGGGATTAAGGCCGGGTCCGGGAGAATCGTTATCACTCGGCGGATACCAGGCGTGCGAAATCCTATCTTCGCTGATTGCCGTATCGTCTTCCGGCAACTGGCAGCTTGCCTGCGAGGGATCGAAAGTCGCGATCAGACCAGAGATCCGAAAAGGCCGCCGACAATCGATCTGTGAGGGGCTTCTCAAAGAGAACGCGCACAGTCCAAGTGTGGGATCCGAGAATTCTCCTTCGCTGAGGACGATGTTTCTCGATTCCTCTGCTTGATACTCGGTCAAGGCGAACTCCATGTGTAAGGTGCCGGTCTTTGCTTTGATCTGGTCAAACTTTTTGCGATCAATTTGGAACGAAATTTGATTCTGGCTGTCCTCAGGCCATAGGGGGGTCCTTTCTTGTTTCCACCCAGGTTCCCACTTGGCCCCACCGGGAGTTTCCAACGTCAATTTGATCCCTTGGATGAATACGACCTTGCCGGTCCCTACTCCC
>DATDHE010000328.1:0-2587 GCA_036521695.1 Candidatus Acidiferrum sp.
GCTGAAGGAACGCCGCAAGGCCGGCCTGGTGCCACCGCGCGGACAGGAAGGGGCGGAGGCCGCGGCTCGTTCCTTGGTCTCGGACTCCGTTACGCCCAAAACGCGCCAAAAGACGGCGCTGGGCTCCAATCCGTCCGAGGCCAAGGAGGCCCTTCGATGAAGGTTAGGGGTGGGGAATTTTCGACCGGTACAATGGGGAATTTTCAACCGGAATTGACATAAAGTGAAACGAGAAATTTAGGCGCACTTCTGTCTTCTGAGGCTGCCTGTTGTGCTCTTTGTTGCCAGAAACTCTAGGCCTCAGTTTGAAGAGAAGGATCGAGTCCGAGTTGTGCCAGTAAACGCTTGAAACTTGATTCGCTTGCGAAATGCTCGAAGATAGGATGAAACCCAAGGCGCGTCACAGCGGGCGTACGGTCCTTTATGAATGTCGTCGCAGAGGGTCGCGTGTTCATGTGTCCGGGAGGTTCTGACGGTACAACTTTATTGCGCGCGAACTTCGAGCAATTACGCGAGCCGCTCATTGCAGGCGGACACATCAATCGGAAAGAATTCGATCAAGACTGGGCGGCGATGAGCGAGCCTGGTTTTCTTATGCCGTCTTCCATTCTCTGGTCCGTCCGTGGTCGCCGCCCCAAGCTTTGATCGGAGGTAATAGGGCTGACCCATAGCTGCAGACTTCATCCTAGTTGCCGCAGATTTAGTGCTGCGCGCTATGACCGTTCGACGCCAGGCGGGTTGGGCCCATTCGAATTTTGGACTGAACGGACCGCAGCAGAATGGTAGGGTGCAAGTGGAATCGGCCCGCGGCCCTGATGACAAGCGGGGCCGCAGGTTCAGTATTAGAAACAATATTATGAACTCGGATGGTTGCAGGGTTTGCGGAACTCGCCTCCAGAGTCCGCACGAACTCAGCTACTCGTGCCGCAAGGCGACCATCGGATCAACTCGCGTGGCGCGGCGGGCGGGGATGTGGCACGCGAGCAGAGCGACAACGGCCAAAAGCAGCCCAACAGCGGTAAACGTAATCGCATCGGTCGCACTGACGCCAAAGAGTTGCGCCTTAAGCAAGCGCGTGAATGCCACAGCGAGCGCCGTGCCCACGGCGAGCCCCGCCAGTGTGAGCCGGAATCCCTGGCCAAGAACGAGACTGTAGATGCCTCCCCGCTCCGCGCCGAGCGCCACGCGGATGCCGATTTCCCGCGCGCGTTGGCGAGTGGTGTAAGCCACGACGCCATAGATTCCGACGGCGGCGAGCAGCATGGCAAGAAGACCAAACGAGCCGGCAAACGTAGCCGCGACGCGTCCAAAAAGTGACCCGAGCTGCATGGTGACGGAAAGCGGATTCACGTTGAACAGCGGCAACTCCGGATTGAGCTGATGGATGGTCTCTTCCACAGAAGAAGCCATGGTAAGCGGATCGCCAGTCGTGCGCAGGTGAATGGTGGTGTCGTGCGTGGGGCTGTAGGCCTGGTAATTCGGCAAATAGATGACAGGCTCGGTCGGGGAGGTGAGTAAGCGGTATTTGGCATTGCGAGCAACCCCGACAACGGTGAAGCGATCACCGCCGTCCGTCACCTGCTTGCCGAGAGCGTCTTCACCCGGCCAATAGCGATCGACAAAGGCTTGGTTGACGACGGCAACGAGTTGCGATTCCGCCGTATCCGCTGCGGTGAATTCACGCCCCGAAATCACGGAGGTGCGCAGAGTGCGAAAGTAATTCGGCCCGACAATCGCTCGGCTGATCTCCATCGATTCGTGCGGTTGCGGCACGTAGCCTTCGATCTGCAGATAGTCGGAGTGGATGCTGAAGCTCAGTGGTGAAAAATCAGCCAAGGTCACGGATTCGACCCCGGGAAGCGCCGAGAGCCTGGCGAGCACCTGCCGGTCGAACGCCGCACCCGTCGCGCGCGTGTAACCAGCTGGCGAGAGCTCGTAAGAAGTAAGCAGCAGATGACTTGCTTCGAATCCCGGATCCGATCGCTGTGCTTTCTGAAGGCTGCGGGTGAAGAGTCCCGCGCAGACCAGGAGAACGAGCGAGAGTGAAATCTGCGCCACCACGAGGCCACTCAAGAGACGAGACTTGTGCAAAGTGAGCGAGACGCTGCTCGCTTCCTCCTTGAGAACAGATTGCACCGGCAGGCTCGAAGACCGCAGGGCCGGAAAAATACCAAAGATGATCGCCGCGAGGATGGAAACCGCAATCGTCACGAAAAGCACGCGTTGATCGATGTGCGCGTCGTGCGTCAGCGGAAGAGAGCTGGGCGGAAAGAAAGCGACGATGCTGCGAGAAGTCCACACCGTAATCGCGATGGCCGCGGTACCGCCGAGCAGACCAAGCAGCAGGCTCTCGATCAAAAACTGGCGGATGATCTGTTTGCGTGAAGCGCCCATTCCCAGCCGGATGGCAATCTCACGGCGGCGTCCGACCGAACGCACCAACAGAAGACTGGCAACGTTGGCGCAGGCCAGCAGGAGTAGGACCCCGGCGAGCCCCAGCAACATCGGAAGAATCTTGTAAAGATAGCCGTTAATACCAAAGGGAGAGCGCCAAAGGGGGTCGAGAGAAATCTCGTTCGGACTATCC
>DATDHE010000329.1:0-27039 GCA_036521695.1 Candidatus Acidiferrum sp.
TGCCTCCCAAAAAAACGCGGCCTAAAGACATCACCGAGTACATCGATGCCGCCCCCCAGGAGGCTCAGAAGAAACTGCGTGAAATGCATGCGTGTATTCGTAAATCCGCACCGGGAGCCAAGGAAAGCCTGAAGTGGGGGATGCCCGCCTTTTCGTATCGGAGGATACTCGTCACGTTCGCCGCGCACAAAAACCACATCGGCTTCTACCCCACGCCGTCAGCAGTGAGCGCCTTCGCGAAAGAACTATCGAAATTTGTCACGGCGAAAGGCTCGATCCAGTTTCCACTGGAGAAGCCCCTGCCTCTGCCTCTGATTCGCAAGATCACCGCGTTCCGCGTGCGTGAAAGTATTGAGCACGACGGCAAATGGAGAACTTAACGCGAGATTCTCTCCCTGTCCGCTGCTGCGGCGCGTTACTGGCTTAGTTCTCCGCTTGCCTCGGAGAGCTCCGGGCCTCTGCTTTATCTTTTCCCTTCGGGTCACTTCTCCACCGCGCTGGTATGGTCATGAACGACCTTCCATCCCTCCGGAAACCGCTGCCACACCAGCGAGAACACGCCGCCAACATCTCCTTTGTCGCGCTTCAGATGCCAGCGCCCTAACACCAGAGCTGCATCCGGCCCCAGAAAGCGGAACTCCAGCTCCGAAAAATCAAGCTGTCCCATTGCTGCCCGGTCGGGATAATTCTTCTTGTAGCGCGCCAGCACTCCGTCCCACCCGCGCGAGACCCCGTTGCTGCCGGAAAACGTCAGCTCCGGCGAATGCCAGTAGCCCACCAGGAATGCGTCGACATCTCCGCGATTCCATGCTGTCTGCTGCGCGCTCAACACGGCCGTTATCGCAGATTTATCCGCTTCGCGTGCCTCTGCCGCTTTCGTCTGCCTCCCCATTCGCACGCCCAGCGCAAACAAAAAGATCAGCGCTGCCGCACCCAACACCCAGCGATAGTTCTTGTTCATTGTCTTTCCCCTTTGTAAGAGGAAGGAGCATAGGTTGGAGGACGCATATTTCGCAAGACCCGTCGTCAGAGTGGGATAAGAGAGCAAGGAGAGAAGCAGATCGCTCACTCCGTTCGGGATGACACGAGAGGAGACGCGGCGATGTAGGTGGCCGGAACACCTCTCGCCGAATATCATGGAAGCGAGGACGCATGGCGTGGAAAACGATGTCGGCGGGAAAGAGAGCTTCTTTTGGCGACGGATTGCGCGACCGATTGTCGAGTTGCTACGGCAAGGTGGGACACCGGAAAAAATGGCGTTAAGCCTGGCGCTCGGCGTGGCGCTGGGAGTGTTTCCAGTTCTGGGAACGACCACGGCGCTTTGCGCGCTCGTGGCCTTCCTTTGGAAGCTGAATTTGCCGGCGATTCAGATCGTGAATTATTTCGTGTACCCATTACAGATTGCCCTGCTCATTCCTTTTTTCCGCGCGGGCGAAAAACTATTTGGTGCGCCGCATTTGCCGCTTTCCGTGTCGCAGATTGTCGCAGCCGCGCACCTCAGTTTCTGGGGCGCTACGCGATTCCTATGGACGACGATCTGGCATGCGGCGGTGGCATGGTGCCTGATCGCTCCGCTTTTTGTGGGCTTGGCGTATGCGGTTCTGGTTCTGGTCTTGCGGCGCGCAGTGAGAAGGACGCTAAAAGAGATGGCGACAGACTGAAGTCTGCCTCACTCACGAAGAAAAACCGGCTAGAGGATGTCGAGGACTTCTTCGTAGCGTTTGAAAGGAGGAATGAGATAGGCGCCAGCTAGTTCGGTGCGGGACCAGGCCAGCATTTGGCGGGCGACGTCGAAACCGCGGTCGCGAGCGGCGGCGCCGGCGGATTCGAGCGACGCGAGCACCTCTGGCGGAATGACGATGCCGGGAACTTCGTTGTTGAGGCGCAGCGCTTGCTTGTAACTGTTGAGCGGCCAAATGCCGACGAGGACTGGAATGGAGGGCTTGCCGCCGAGTTTTTTGATGAACGCGCGCCAGTGCTCAGGATCGAAGATCGGCTGGGTCATCGCGAAGTGCGCGCCGGCTTCGATTTTGGCGTGGAAGCGCTCGATTTCGTTGTCGAGGTCGTCGGCGACGGGGTTGACGGCGACGCCGATGGCGAAATTGGTTGCGCCGCCGAGCGTTTTGCCGGCCCAGTCCGTGCCTTGATTGAGGCGGGTGAGGACTTTGACGAGGCCGACGGAATCGACTTCGTAAACGCCGCTGGTTTCGGGATAATCGCCAACAGCAGGCGGATCGCCAGTGATGGCCAGAACGTTGCGCACGCCGCCAACGGTCCACGCGCCAAGCAGACACGCCTGCAAGCCGATGATGTTGAAATCGCGCGTGGTGAGATGCGGAACGGTTTCGACGCCGCGTGCTTCGAGGGCGCCTGCGGTGATGAGCGCGTCCATGCCGACGCGAGCCATCGCGCCGCTGTTGATGTCGATGGCGTCGACTTTTTTCGAGGCCATGATTTTCTCCACTTGCTCGTAGATGCGGTCGAGCGAAAGGCCTTTCGGCGGATCAATCTCGACACAAACAGTAAATTCTTTGGCCTGGAGTTTTTTCCAGAATTTGCTTTCGGGCTCGCGCTGCAAAACGGGCGCCGGCTTTGCGACGACTTCGACCGAATGATGCGCGGCGGTGGATTTTGCGGGACGCAGCGACTTGACGGCTTCGGCCATGGCGCGAATGTGCGCCGGCGTTGTGCCGCAGCAGCCGCCAAGAATACGCACGCCAAGAGCGGCGGCTTCGCGCGCGAAGAGCGCGAAATACTCTGGCGAAGATTTTGGATAGACGATGCGGTCGCCTTCGCGTTTGGGCAAGCCGGCATTGGGCATACCGCTGACGCGAAGGTCGTCGACTTCGGTGAGTTCGCGCAAGATTTTGAGCAAGGGCTGTGGGCCGAGGGTGCAGTTCGCGCCGATGACTTGGACGTTTTTTGCTTTGAGTTGAGCGGCGGCACCGGCCGGGCGGAGGTCGCCGTAGGTGGTGCCTTCTTCCGAGTAGGTGAGTTGGGCGACGATCGGCAAGCCGGAGAACGAACGGATGGCGTCAACGGCGAGAAGAATTTCTTCGATGTAGGAAAAAGTCTCTAGGATGTAAAAATCGACGCCGCGTTCTTCGAGAGCGAGGGCTTGCTCGTGAAACACATCCTGAATTTCGTCGGGATCAGGATGACGGGATTGCACGCCGAGGCCAAGCGGGCCGATGGAGCCGGCGATGAGAACTTCGCGGGAAGCAGATTCGCGGGCTTCGCGCGCGATTTTTACGCCGCGGGAATTGAGCCGCTGCACTTCGTCGGCGAGGCCGAGCGGGGCCAACTTGAAGCGATTCGCGCCGAACGTGTTGGTCTCGATGATTTGCGCGCCTGCTTCGATGTACGCCTGGTGGACCCGGAAAACGGCTTCCGGCTCCGTTGCGTTGAGTTCATCGAAGCAGCGCTGCGTGCCAACAGCTTCGTGAAGCATGGAGCCCATCGCGCCATCGGCGATGAGAATCGAGTCTTTGAGCCGTTCGTTGAAGTCGAGAATCTTCAAAAGTATTTCACCTTATTTCTGTGGATGGCGCTGCGTGGTAGTCACTCAACGTTTTTGTTCCATGAGGCTGGCGACGGTGCTCATTAGATCGTACTTGGTTAGAATTTCGAATTTCGCCCCGTCCATTTCGACGAAGACGGCGGGATTTTCGTGGCTGAGAATGTAAGTAACACGCTCGACTGGCGAAGTGCCGGGAATCCGCGGGAGCGGCTTGCTCATGACTTCGCGAACGACGAGTTTGCGCAGGTCTTTGCCCTGGAGGGCCATGGTGAGGATTTGGTCTTCGTAGATCGTGCCGATAGGAAGATTTTCTTCGAAGACGGGAATTTGCGAGATGTCCTGCTCCTGCATGGTTTTCAGCGCGTGGAAAACGGTTTGATAGGGACGCGCAATGACGAGCTCGCGCACTTTCCCAGCTTTGTGCTTGGCATTGACGACTTCGGCGGCAGTGATGCGAACGGCGGCTTCGACGTAGCCGCGCTCGCGCATCCATTCGTCGTTGTAGACCTTGCTGAGATAGCGCATGCCGGTGTCCGGAAGGAATGCGACGACAAAAGCTTCTGGGCCGAGGTCTTTGGCGAGACGGAGAGTTGCGGAGATGCAGCCGCCGCCGGAGCCGCCGGTGAAAATGCCTTCGAGTTTTACAAGTCGGCGCGCATACACAAAACATTCTTCGTCGTTGACTTGGATGACGTCATCAAGAATTTTCAGATTCATGGTGGTGGGAAAAAAATCTTCGCCGATGCCTTCAACGACGTAAGTCTTGGGCTTAATGGTTTCGCCGCTTTTGAAGAAATCGTAATAGAGCGAACCAAAGGGATCGACCCCGATAATCTTGACGGCGGGATTTTTTTCCTTGAGATATCTTCCAGCGCCGCTGACGGTGCCGCCGGTTCCCATGCCGCAGACGAAATGGGTGATTTTGCCCTGGCTGTCTTCCCAGATTTCTGGGCCGGTCGTGAGGTAATGAGCCTCGGGGTTCATGGGATTGTCATATTGATTGGGATAAAACGAATTGGGGACTTCGCGCGCGAGTTTTTTGGCGACGGAATAGTAGCTCCGGGGATCATCGGGTTCGACGGCGGTAGGGCAAACGATGACTTCCGCGCCGAGAGCTTTGAGGAGATCGACTTTTTCCTTGGATTGCTTGTCTGTGATGGTGAAAACCATCTTGTAGCCACGGACGGCGGCGACAAGAGCGAGGCCCATGCCGGTGTTGCCGCTCGTGCCTTCGATGATGGTGCCGCCGGGCTTGAGGAGGCCGCGCTTTTCAGCGTCGTCAATCATGGTGACGCCAATACGGTCTTTCACCGAGCCGCCGGGATTGGTGTAATCGGCTTTGACAAAGATTTGCGGCTTAAGGCTTTGGTTAATGCGATTGAGGCGCACCAGCGGTGTGCGGCCAATAGCTTCGAGAATGTTGTTACAGAGCATAAGGTTATCGTGGCTGCGGCCCCGCGAGAACATAAGCACTGGGCTGTGCCATAATTCCTTCAGTTTAGCATGCAGCCTTGCGGCGACACAGGAAGGTGCGGCAATGGAGGCTCATTTGGCACGGGAGAATATTTCAAGTGGGACGGCTTGGGAGCCGATTGTGGGCTACTCGCGGGCGGTGCGCATCGGAAATGTCCTAGCGGTTTCGGGGACTACGGCGACGGGGCCGGACGGCAAAATTGTGGGTGTGGGCGACGCGTATGCGCAGACGGTGCAGACGATTCGAAACATTGAAGCCGCACTGGGGAAGGCGGGAGCTGCGTTGAAGGATGTAGTGCGGACGCGAATTTTCGTGATCAACATTGCGGAGTGGGAAAAAATTGGGCGAGCGCATGGGGAGTTTTTCGGAGCAATACGTCCGGCGACGAGCATGGTGGAAGTGAGCAAATTGATTTCGCCTGAGATGCTGGTGGAGATCGAGGCGGACGCTGTGTTGGAGTGAAAGATAGCGTAGAGAAGTAATGAACTAAAGAATTAAACAGGACGGCTTGGGGCGCGGTAAGGAAGATTTCATGAGCAGCGCGCTTTACGACGGATTTATTGCGGATTATTACGACGAATCGCCGATTGTGCGCGGGCGAGTGGGGGATGTTGCGTTTTACCGCGACGCAGTGCACGAATTCGGCGATCCAGTGCTCGAGCTTGGCTGCGGAACGGGGCGAATTACGTTGGCACTGGCCGAGGCGGGGCACAGGGTTACGGGGTTGGATATTTCCGAGCGGATGTTGGAGCGGTGCAATCAGAAACGGGCGGTGATGCGAACGGAGGCGCGCGAGCGGGTGCATTTGGTGCAGAGTGACATGACAAAGTTCGATCTCGGTGAAAAATTCCGGCTGGTGATTATTCCGTTCCGCCCGATGCAGCATCTTCTCGAAGTGGAAGACCAAATGTCGTGCCTCGAATCCGTACGGAAGCACCTTTGGGCAGGTGGAAGAAGAACAGGAGAGCGAAGAGGCCGGCTAATTCTGGATGTTTTTCAGACAGACGCGGAGCGCATGCATGATCCGGCGTATCAAGCGGAAGGGTTGGTGGCGGAGTATTCGATGCCGGATGGGCGGCGCGTGAGGATTATGGAGCGGGTTACGGCGTTTCACCGCGCGGAGCAGAGGAATGATGTGGAGATGATTTTTTATGTGACGGACGCGCGCGGGAAGGAGGAGCGGCTCGTGTTTGCTTGGACGCTTCGCTATTTTTTTCGGTATGAGGTGGAACATTTGCTGGCGCGGTGCGGGTTTCGGGTTAGCGCGGTTTATGGGGACTTTGATCGGTCGCCTTTGGCGGACAGTTCTCCAGAAATGATATTTGTGGCCGAGGCGGGTTAGATTCTTCAGTTGCGAAGGAATTCTGTAAGTTATTGTTTGTACATGACTTAGAGAACGCGACAGCAAAGCTGCCGCGGTCCACATCTGGCGCTTTCGCGGAGAAGCGGATCAGGGTTTATTTAACACAGAGTGCACAGAGATCCTGGAGAGTTGCCGGAGTTGGATTGGAAACCAGAACTGCTGGGCCTGAAAAAGGAAAAAGCGGCAGAGTGGCTGCCGCTCTCGACTTTCGTGGCATTACCCAAGACAGATACTACAGAGGTGGTCGCGCGAGTAAAGACAAATCGCGTGTACTGCGGCTCACCAGTGAGCGCGGATGCGGTACTTCAGCACCGACGTGCCATTCTTATCCACGGGGACTAGGAATTGAGCGGCGAAGGCGGCGGTTTTGGTGAATTTGTAGCTGGAATCCAGCATCTCCCATTCGCCACCGATTGGCTCGTTTACTTGGACGGTGATGGGAGTGTCCTTGTGGTTGCGTAACGTAATTTCGTATTCCATTTCCCAGGTGCGGGTTTCGATTTTCTTGAAGTCGGTTTGTTTCCGCTCGGCGATTACGTCGAAGGCGTTGCCGATATGGATGGTGACGTTTTCGTCTTTGGGCGTGTGGTCGATGCGGTCTTCGCCGACAAAGAGGATTCCGCCCTTGGAGTCCTTCTGGTAGACGCGGACGTTGCCTGCGGGCAGCGGCATACCTAGTCCGGCCTTTTCTTCGTTCTTAAATTTGTAATAGACCATGACCGGATCTTTTTGCGGCTGACCAGGCGCTTGCGCGCTGCGGTAGTAGAAGTTCTGGCCGTTGACGACGAAGATTTTTTCGACGGGTACGCCGGTGCCTTCGAGAAGACTGATTTGTTTGGTTTCTTTGTCCTCGACGGAGGTGCGGCGGCCGAGGGTGTAGAGGTGGTATTCGCTGAAGTTCTCCTGCTGGAATTGGGCCGGAGCGGGGGCGGCTTTGGTCATGAGGCGCGCGTCCATCATCTCGTTCCTGCCATTCACAGGAAGGCGATTTAAGTCACCGGCGACGAGCTGCAGCCGAGCATTGTGGAAGGCAGTGCCGCTGTTGTTGACGAGGGTGACCCAGCCGTCGAGGTCAGCAGCTTTGTCGTCGCGGCCGACAGTAAGAACATAATCGGAGTTCCAGGACAGGCTGTTGGCGAGGTAAGAGGCTTCGATCTGTTGTTTGCGCGAACCGGAATTCTCGAGAGACATAAGGAGCGTTGGGCGATCGTAGAGATTTGCAGGAATGTCCGGGAAGCGATAACTCTCGGCGTAGCCTCCGGTGACGATGTCGTTTCCGATTTTCCAAACTTGGCCATTGTTATCGGAAAGAAGCGTGGCTTTGATTTCCTCGTGTTTCGTGGTGCCGTTGTCCTGATAGGAGCGAACGAGAGTGACTTCCTTGCCGACGTATTTGTGGAGGAGCTTGGCAGGTTCGAGGAGATCGTATTCGTAGTTTTGCTCGATGACACCGAGTTTTTCGGGATCGGTGAGAGAGCGGAAATGGACCGTTGCGGGATTGACGGTGGCGGCGATGTCCATGAACTTGAGGCGGAACGTGCCGCTAGGCAGACTGAGATTGCGGACATCGCGCACAAGAGCGATGTTGGAATTGTAGACGGTGATGTTGAGATCGGTCTGATCGTTGAGGCTAGTAGATTGATCGGAGGCCGTGGCGCGAGGAGCCTCTTTCTCTTGCGCGGCAAAGACTTCTTGCCTGCGGAGCGACGGATAAAACAGCGCGGCAGCGGCCATCATTGCAACCGGGCCATAGAGAATCCAGGGCATGCGACGCGGAACTTTTGATTTGTGGAGTTCCATGATGTTCACCTCATTCAAGATTTCGCTTCCAGCTTAGAACGAAGTGGGGCGGATTCCTTGCATGACGGGCGAGTGGATGCTTGCGGTGTACTAGCGCGTCTCGCCGAATGTAGAGTCGTGCGAGCTACTGAGAAAGCGGCAGCCGAGCTGCCGCACTCCATAGTAGGCAGGAGTTAGTTAGTGGTCGGTGGGGACGGAGAACCAGGTGCGTCCGCCATCGGCGGTTTGATAGGTCTTGATGACACCGGTCGGCGGATCGGGCACAAACCAAATCCACGCGTGCATAGCGTCGGTGGCGCGAACGCCGGTGAGATTGTTTGTGATGGGCGAGTCCAGCTTAATCCAGTGTGTGCCGCCGTCGATGGTGCGCAAGATGGTTCCGGAGGCACCAACAATCCAGCTGACTTTTATCGAGGGAGCGGAGCCGGCGAACAGATCGGTGTAGACACCGCTGATCTGTGGCGTCCAATTCACACCTTTGTCCTTGGAATATTCGAGAGAACCGGCTGGGCCGATGCGCCAGGCCTGCTTTTCACCTGGAGCCCAGAAGACGTGGGGATTCTTGAGAGCTGCGGCGCGCATCATGGCGCGTTCATTTACGGCGGATTGGGGAGCGGCGGAAACTTCGACGGACTCGGTCACCGCAGAAATGGCATCCGCGTTCGCAGTCTCTGTTTTGGGTGCTGCGAGGTTTGATGCGGGAGCGGGAGCTGGAGGAAGAGGCGCCGGTGCCGCGCCCCCGACCGAAGCCGGTTTGCCTGCCGCAGGCTGCGGAACGCTGCCATCCGCGAGGAAGCCGGGTTCAGAAGGCGGGGGTGGGGGCGGCGGAGGCGGCGCAGCTTTCAAACGCTGGACTTCATTAAGCCTATCTCCCGCGCGGGGAGAAACCTGTGTGTCAAGCTCCTTTCCAAAGAGGGCGCCTGCGGCCCCGGGAACGGCGTGCATAGTTTGTTGTTGTTCTTGTTTTTGCTGGCTCAAGAAAGGTCCGTGAGAGGGCTTCGCCGCAGCCTGAAACGGAGATTGCTGGGTTAGCTGGATTTGGTTCTGAGGCGATTTGGAAGCGAGATCACGACTTGCCGAGGCGGCAGCGGCAACGGATGGAGCGTCGGGCTGATCTTTCTCCTTGCGTTCATTCTGGCTGTCTTTGTTCGGGATAACTTGAGCGGCTTTCGAGGAAGGCGCGACGCTCTGTGGCTGCCGATTTTCCGCTACTTCGACGGACGGAGTTGGAGCGACTTGCAAAGGCTTCGGTTCATTGAGGGAAACCCAAACGATCAGAGTTGCGGCGATAGCGCCGACAGGAACGAGCCACAGCCATCGCAAATTGTGAAGAGCGCTAGGACGCGCGATGTGCGCAGCTGAAGCGTTTCTACCGGAGGAAACAGGTTGTTTCGGGTCTGCAACATTTTCGTTGGTTTCCAGATTCACAGGAATGTCGAGAGGCGTCTCGAGATGGGCAAGTACAAGCTGGCAGCGTTCGCAGCCTACGACATGCTGCTTCCAGAGATTACCTTCTTCGGAAGAGAGGGCGCCATCGTGATAGGCCGCGAGAATTTCCGGATCGGGACAAAGCTCTACCTTGCGTTCGGCAGGCACGCCAGCGAGCGCGTTTGCGCCTCCGTCTGAAGACGCGGAGGAACGCAGATGGCGGGCGAGCGCTTTTTCAAAGTTTCGGTCGCGATCGTCAGGCGCCATGGTCTTCTCCTTTCTTAGAACGAGGGTTGGCGGGGTTCTTGCATTCACAGTGGATGGAGAAGAGTTTCATGGGCCGGGCCTCCCGGGTGCGGGGGTGGGAGGGGTGCGGCGTTCCAGGAGCCTTTCAAGATCGAATGAGGCGTCCGCGGAGGCGTATTCAAAACAAAGAGAGATTTGCGCATCGCTCAGGCCGAGTTCGGCGGCGAAACCGTTGACGGCAGGGCAGCCGTTGCGGAGAGTTTCTTCGATGGTGCGACGGAGGGCGAGGCGAATGCGATCCAGATTGCGCGAGACGCTGGACTCGTGCTCGCCGACTTGTCTGCCGATATCGGCTAGGGTTTGCTCCTTGGCATAATAAAGGCGGAGACGCTGTTCATCGCGCGCGTCGAGAGTTGTGAGAGCCGCTTGCAGGGCGCGCACGAAAAGAGCAATGTAACGCTCGCGATGAGGGTCGGCGGGCGGAACGGAAACGGCGGATGGGATTTTCTGGGCGCCAGGTTTTGCATCATCATCATCGAGGGATTCGAAGCGGCGGGCAGCGCGGATGGCGTCAATGTGGCGCTGCGCGAGAACGGCGCGGAGCCAAGTTTTGAGCGAGCTGCGGCCGTGGAAATAGCGGAAAAGAGAGCGCTCGCAACGGGTGCCCTCCGACAACCCATAAAGCTCGGCAAAGAGAGAGTCGGCGAGCTCCGAGGCTTCCGGGGAGGCTGAGCTGCAGCGCAGAACTGCGGCCGCTGCGGCGCGAAGGTAGGGGCGATACACGCCGACGAAATGCTCCCACGCAGGTTCGCAATTCTCCATGCAAGCGGTGGCGAGAGCCAGGTCCTCCAGATGCAGTGCGGCCAGGTATTCCTCGATCTTTTCAGCTGACAGGGATCCGCTGGCAAGCCGTTTCTCCGCGCTGTGCTCGAGGGAAGCGGCGAATCGCTCACGGGAGAGACCCCAGCGACCGGCCTTGGACTGCGCGTAGAGCCACTCCAGTTTGGCCGGCGAAGACGCCAGCGCATGAGCCTGGCCGACGTGATCGGTAGGCTTTTTGCCTTCTGAACGGGCTGAGATGTCTTCCTTCATGAGCAATTCAGGTATTTACAGTATGGCAGAGCATCCAACGCCATAAGTATCCTCGGCATCCTATGAGCTTAATCCAGCCTGGAACAAACCGTAGCTAAAAGTACAGACCGGAAAAGGCTGGATTGCGGTATCCTATACAGGTTGCGCTTCCAACCCCGCAACTAGAACCGCCTCGCCGGGTTAGCAGATGGGTGCAAACCGTGCGCTCGCGGGACCATTAGCGACTTCGCGACGCTAGTACGAAAGTCCTATTAGGCCACCCTCAGCCCCGTAAGTACCCTAGTATCTGTAAAGCGCAGGTTTCGAAAAAACTGGCGAACTTGGGAATGCTGGGCCTTTCTAGATGTCCGAGGTTCCCAAAAATGAATATCTCGAGGCGGCACGCGGATGACAACCATGATTTCAGATCGACCACGAAGTGCGACGCGACTGGGCGTCGGATTAGACGCCGACCGGCGTCGCTCACCTAACGCGGAGGCGTGGAAGACGGCCATTGGGACGAAGCCGATAGCCGCTCGGCTCGCATTGCTGCCAGACTCGAAGCCCCGCTGGAGCCGGATAGGCGTAAGCGCCGGAATTCAACTTAGCTTGCTGATTTTTTGCGTGTTGATTCCGCTGATTTATCCGGACCAGTTGCGGACCGCGTTGAATTATCGAAATGTCGAGATAGCCACACCGTTGACGGAGATTCCCGTGGCACCGCCGCCCCCGCCGCCCGAGAAGGTGGTGAAGGCGAAAACGCCCCCACCGCCAAAACCGGCGGTAGTCGAGCCAGTGAAGCTCGACCCCAAGAAGCCGCATATCTTCGAGATACCGAAGGCCGTAGTGCCCAAGGTGCAGAAAGTGGAAGCGCTGGCGCCGGAGATGCAGGCGCATCTGGAAGCTGCGAAAATCGATACTACAAACAATGGACCGAAGAAGCCCAAAGAAGACGTGAAGCTGAA
Source organism: Candidatus Acidiferrum sp. (assembly GCA_036521695.1). Lineage (GTDB taxonomy): Bacteria > Acidobacteriota > Terriglobia > Acidiferrales > UBA7541 > Acidiferrum. The sequence continues at coordinate 11,868 of DATDHE010000329.1, forward strand.
TAATATGGATTCAGGAAGCGCTGCGCCGGCGACGGTGAAAGCGCCCGTGGATAAGGTGCAGACAGGCGGTTTTGGCGATCCGAACGGAATGGCTGGCAAGGGCGACCCGAATCACGCGACCAATGTGAACCGATTGGGTTCACCTGCGCTACCCGGCGGGCCGGGGTACGGCAACGGTACTGGCGGCGACAAAGGAATTAGAGGAACCGTGGCAAGCACGGGATTTGGCAATGGCATAGCCAACCCGCCGCCGAGCGGAGGCAAGCAAGGGAAAGTGGTGTCTTCCGGATTTGGGGATCAAGCGGCGGCGGATGCACCGAAGAAAAAGGTGGCCGCCGGAGGACCGGCGGACACGACTGTTGACATACTGGACAAGCCCAAGCCGGAGTACACGGCCGAAGGGCGTAGTCTTAAGTTAGAAGGCGACGTGGTCATCGACGTGGTGTTTCTCTCGAACGGCACCATGCAAGTGAATCGCGTCGTAAGCGGATTGGGCCACGGCCTCGATGAGGCTGCGGTCCGTGCGGCCCAAACAATCAAGTTTAAACCTGCAAAACGCGAAGGCCAGCCGGTCGATTTTCCGGCACGCGTGCGGATTGAGTTCCGCCTGGCCTACTGAGGGGAGAGAGAAATGCGTAAGCTAGCTACAATTGTCCTCGGATTCGTCTTGGCTGGGTCCGCGACCATCGCCAGCGCGGCGGCAGAACCGCAGCAAGCGCGGACGATGGATCAAGTGATCGATCGTGTGATCACCAACGAAAACCGTCTCGATCAGCAGATCCGGCAGTATTCGCCGCTGGTGGAGACGTACATACAAAACTTGAAACCCGACAAGGATCTCGGCTACATCCCCGCAGGAGATAAATATTTCCTGGGCCGGGCCGACTTCGCGAAGGGCGTGGCGCTGGTGTCGCTGAGCGAAGCGCAGAGCAAAGGGAAGAAAGTCTTCGGGTCGGTGGGAAATTTCTTTTCGTTCGCGATGCAGTTTCTTCCGGACGGTTTCCTGCAGATGATTTTCATCGACACGAACGGCTTCGACAAACAGCATTACAAGTTTGACTATGTGCGACGCGAGTTTCTTGGTGAAGTGCGCTGCCTGGTGTTCGACGTCTCTCCTCAAGAAAAGTCGGGCAAGGGGCGGTTCCTCGGGCGCATCTGGGTCGAGGACCAAGACTACAACATCGTGCGTTTCAACGGCGCGTACAGCGGCGGGGGACACTCGAGCTGGTACTTCCACTTTGATAGCTGGCGAACCAACGTACAGCCGGGCATGTGGATGCCGTCGTTTATCTACAGCGAAGAAAAAGATCTGCACTACGCAATGAGCAAGAAACTCGACTTCAAGGCGCAGACGCGGCTGTGGGGATATAACCTCGGCCATGCGCAGCAGGAGCAAGAGCTCAGCAAGATTCTAGTCGAGACGCCGGTGCAAGATGATACCAAGACATCCAATGACTTGACGCCTATCCAGGCGCAGCGCTCATGGGACCACCAGGCCGAAGACAACGTGATCGACCGTCTTGAGCGCATCGGATTGATTGCGCCAAAGGGCGAAGTCGACAAAGTCCTCGAAACCGTCGTGAACAACCTTGAGGTGACGAACAATGTGGACGTCGAACCGGAAGTGCGCTGCCGGGTGATGATGACGTCAACTCTGGAATCTTACACCCTCGGCCACACCATCGTGATCAGCCGCGGATTGATCGACGTGCTGCCGGATGAGGCCAGTCTCGCAACAATTATTGCTCACGAGTTGAGCCACGTCATTCTTGGCCACCGCATGGACTCCAACTTCGCCTTCTTTGACCAGTTGCTGGTCGACGACAAGGAAACCTTCCGCCACTTTGGTTTTGCGCGGACGCCAGACGAGGAAAACGCCGCCAACGCAGAAGCCATCAAGCTGCTGAACAATTCTCCGTACAAGAATCAGCTTGGGAACGCGGGCCTATTCCTTTCGGCACTCGCGGCGCGCCAGAAGGAAATTCCAAACCTGGTCAGCGCGCACTTGGGTAACCGCGTACCGGTGATCGCCGATCTCAAGTCATCGACTCCGGTGGACGCGAAACAGAATCCACAGATGATCGCGGCATTGCCTATTGGCGGCAGAGTGAAACTGGACCCCTGGAACGACAATCTCTCGCTGATCAAGAGCAAACCCGTGGGCACTGTCGCCGAGCGCGAGAAAATGCCGTTCGAAGTGACACCCTTCATGCCTTACCTGACGCGTTTTGGCAGCGATGTAGGCAAACCGATCGCAGCCAGCGCGGTCACGCAAGGTGATCCGAAAGCGGGCGACGCGCCAAACAAACCAAACCGGTAAATCTCGAAACTGGAAAAATTCGGCCCGGTGAAGATACCTTCGCCGGGCCGTTTTCTTTGGATAGGGACACTTACTTTCCGGGTGCGAGGTTCTGCATCAACCTGTAGTTGAATTCCACACCGTCGTAATAATCCTGGACTCTTACGCGTTCGTCCTGGCCATGCGCTCTGCGATTGTCGATGTCCAGGAACACGCCGGCGATGCCGTAGGTGGGAATCCCCGCGATGCGCAAAAAACGGCCATCCGAAGCTCCGGTGTCCATCACAGGCATGATGGGGAGCTGGCCCCAGATGCTGGCGGAGGCACTTTCGACGGCTTTCATGAGGTCAGGGCGAAGCGGGGAAGGCGGCACCAGTTCCGGAGGGACAAGATTGCCGTCCGCATCGCGCTGCTCGACGAAGCTCACCCTGATCTGAGGGTCGTCCACGACTTTGATCAAAGTGTCTTTGATTTTGTTTGGATCTTCGCCCGGCAGGATGCGGCAATTTACATTGGCGCGGGCAGTTTGCGGCAATGCGTTCGGAGCGTGGCCGCCGGAAAGCATGGTGGCCACGCAAGTGGTGCGAAGAATCGCGTTGTAAAATTCGTTTTCTGAGAGCCGCACCAGCACTGCGACATCTGGGGAAGGGTTCGCCGCGGCTTTCATATCCTTTGCTAGCGGACCGCCTTCGATGGCGGCGCTCTTTTCCAGCATGGAGCTCGTAATTTCGTTTAACTCCACTGGAAAATTGAATTTTGACAGTCTAGTCAATCCCTCGGACAAATGATAAATGGCGTTATCGCGCGTTGGGCGAGAGCTGTGGCCTCCGGGATTTTTCACCTCCAACTGAAAGTCGACATACACTTTTTCACTGGCTTGAACAGCGCCGTATATTTTCTTGCCCTTGTCGCTCATAAAATCACCACCATCGAGATTTACGCAGTACTCCGCTTCAATCCAATCGCGATGATGCTTGAGGAGCCATTCCACACCGTTAAAACTGCCGCCTTCCTCGTCGGCGGTAAGCGCGAGGATCAGATCGCGATTGGGTGCGAGGCCCGATTTTTTCATGCGGATGAAATTGGTGACAAGGATAGCGGCGCCGTCTTTGATGTCCACCGTTCCCCGGCCATAGAAATAGCCGTCCTTTTCGACAAATTGAAAGGGATCGGTGGTCCAGTCTTCGCGGCGCGCTTCGACGACGTCCAGGTGGGCCAAGAACAAGATTGGTTTCTGCTGGCCGGTTCCGTGCAAGCGCGCGACAAGATTTTTCTTGCGATCGTTGGGCCCGGCCACGATGACGTCTTGCTCCGAAAAGCCGGCATCGTGCAGGCGCTTGGCCAGAGCTTCAGCGGCGGTGGTCACGTTGCCAACGGAATCCGTCGTATTGATTTCGATCAGTTGCTTGAAGACCTCGCGCGCTTGCTGTCTGGTATCCTCCTGTCCTTGCGCGAAGACGAACGGCGCAAGACTTAAGAGCATGCCGAGCAGCATCATCCAGTTTTTCCGTTTAGGCATTCATAGCTCCTTGCTAAAAACGCGCTTTGCCAGCGTAACGGTCGCATCGCAGGTGCGTCAAACAGGTTGCGGGCGCGGGATCTAGATAGTATCGCGCTAGGTTGCCTCGCGCCTGGCGCATTTCATAGACTGGCTCTGTGACTACGACGGGAGGATGACGTGACATCAACCAAGAAGCGCATGACGCAGATTGCTTTTGGCGCAGGATTGTTCATTGCGGGAATCGCAGCGGGTTCGCTGCATGCCAGGAGTGTGGCGGGGCAGAACCGGTTCGGCCAGCCGAAGACTGTGCTGCATGTGGTGATTTATAAGTTCAAGGACGCCACTTCGAATAACGATCGCGAAAATGCCATCAATGGAATCAAAGAGATGGCCGGCAAGATTCCTGGCATCAAGAATGTGTGGCTTAAGACGGAACGCAACCAAATCAAGGATTTCAGCGGCGTCTATGCCATCGAGTTCACGAGCGCAGAAGCCGCCGCCGACTATGCCGAGAGCCCGATTCACGAAGCTTGGTCCAAAAAATGGCAGGAGTTGCGAGAGAACAGCCTTTCGTTCCAGATTTCGAATCCGTAAGGCTCCCGCCAACCGCGTTCGCAGCTAGGGCGCGATGCGGGTCATGCTTGGCGCACAATTCCGAACCTGCGCCGGAAGACGGCATCTACCATCCTGTCTGACAGTAGCCGCTTGCACCATTTCGCGACGACCGCTAACCCGGTGACGAGGTAACGAATTTTCGGATTTGGCGCTTCTATCGCCTGCAGAACAATACGCGCGCAATCTTCTGGAGTGGTTTTCGATTTGGCGCGAGCGCCTGTGACGCTGGCGAGGAATCGCGCGTACAGCGGGGCGTAGGGGCCGTTGCTCATCTTGTCCAGGTAAGGTTTGGAGAGATCCATCGCGGCTTGCTGGATGCCTGTGACGATGTAGCCTGGCTCGATCAGGACCACCTGCACGCCGAAGGGATAGAGTTCGAGGCGCAGCGCGTTGCTCATGGCTTCGAGGGCGAATTTGCTGCTGCTGTAAGCGCCTTGCGTTGGAGCGGTCACAAATCCGGAGACGGAGCTCATCATCACGATGCGGCCGCGCTTTCGTTCGCGCATATGCGGCACCACGGCTTGCGTAACGCGGAGGACGCCGAAGAAATTCGTTTCGAACTGGCGCCGCCAGTCGTCCAGGCGCAAGTCTTCGACGGCGGCGGAGAAGTTGACGCCGGCATTGTTGAAGAGGACGTCGATGGCGCCGGCCCTTCGAAGAACGGCGGCCACGGTTCGCTGGACGGAAGCGTCATTCGAGACGTCGAGTTCCAGCGTTTCAAGCGGCAGATGTTTTTCTCGGGCGAGCGAGTCGAGCCGGGCGCGTTTTTCCGTCGAGCGTCCAGCGGCGAAAACGCGATAGCCGCGCTGCGCCAGCAGGAGCGCAGTGGCTCTGCCTAAGCCATCCGTCGCCCCGGTGATGAGCACCGATTTTTGAAGCCCTGCCCCGTCCGTCATTCTTCCCTCCAACCCACGAAGCATAATGCTACCCCGGTTCTTCTTTGGAGCGGGCGCGAAGTGGGCATGCTATAAAACGGCTGAAACGTTTGTTGCGCGCGGACCGTCACATAGTGCAGCGCCCGGTCAGGTGCCAGGAAAAATACAAAAGTGAGGCGATGATGAGAATTTCGAGTGGAAACTTGTGTGAGTCTGCTCCGGCGGGCAGCCATTGGTTGCGGAGAATGTGGCTGCCGGCCGCGGCGGCTTTTCTTTTCACGAGCTTCCTAGGCGGTCTTGCGCGCGCTCAGAGCGTTCAAGCGAACGATGAAGAGTACGGAAAGAAAATACGCGAGTTTACGACGGAGAAGTTCTTCCTCACTGATCTTGTCGATCACCTCCCAGCCTCCGCCACGGTGCCCTCCCCGGACAAAATCCTCGGCCACATCGTTGGTGCGCCGGACTTTCTGACTTATTCGAAGGACATCTATCGGTATTACGACGAGCTGGCAAAAGCCAGCCCGCGAGTGAAGGTCTATCGGGTGGGCAAATCGGAAGAGGGGCGCGACTTTCTGCTCGTAGCCGTGAGCGACGAGGCGAACATCGCGCAGCTCGACCATCTGCGCGATATTACCGCAAAGCTCGCCGATCCCCGCAAAATTACCGATGCGGATGCAAAACAGCTCATCGCGGGTGGCAAACCATTTTATTGGGCTTCCGGCTCGATCCACTCGCCCGAGACGGGTTCGCCAGAAATGTTGATGGAATTGGCGTACCGCTTGGCGGTAGAAGATTCGCCGCTCATCCAGAACATTCGCAGGAACGCTGTTTTTCTGATTACCCCGATCGTAGAAGTCGACGGCCATGACCGCGTGGTGGACTCCTGGAATTACAAAAAGGCCAATCCAGACAAGCCGCAGCCGGACCTCGTTTACTGGGGACACTACGTGCAGCACGACAACAATCGCGACGGCATCGCCATGGGACTAAGGCTCTCGCAGATGATGATGCAGGATTTTTTCTACTGGCATCCGCAGGTACTGCACGATCTGCACGAATCGATTCCGTATCTATATGTTTCAACCGGAACGGGACCTTATAACGCATGGCTCGACCCGATCGTGATCAACGAGTGGCAGAAGTTTGCCTACAACGACGTGCAAGGAATGACGGAGCGCGGCGTAGTCGGCGTGTGGACGCACGGCTTCTACGACGGCTGGGCGCCCAACTACATGTTTTATGTGGCGAACGGCCACAATTCGATTGGTCGTTTCTACGAAACGTATGGCAATAGCACTCCCGAAACGAAGTTAGCGGAGCTGCCGCCAAGCTCCACGAGCCGCGCGTGGTTTCGACCCAACCCACCGCTGCCCAAAGTCATGTGGTCCTTGCGCAACAACACGAATCTGGAGGAAAGCGGTGTGCTTCTTTCGCTGGAGTACACCGCGCAGCACGGTCAGGAACTCCTGAGGGATTTCTACGAGAAAAGCAAACGCTCCGTTGCGAAGGCGTCCACGGAAGGCCCGGCGGCTTGGGCCATCGTGAGTGACGGCAGGCGTCCGGCGCTTGCGGCCCAACTTGCGAATTTGTTGCAGAAACAAGGCGCCGAGGTACAGAAGCTCGAACAGGACTTCGAAGTGAAGGAAACAATGTCGCCAGCGGCAAAGTCCGCGGACGCCAAGAGCGCTGATGCGCAAGCCGAGAAACCCAAGGAGGACGCAGCCGCCAAGAAAACCGAGGAAGGGAAGAGCACTAAGCTCCCGCTGGGCAGCTACATCATTCGCATGGACCAGCCTTACAGCCGCATGGCAGACATGCTGCTGGACACGCAGTATTACTCGACGAGCGACCCGCGTCCTTACGATGATACCGGTTGGACGCTCGGACCTTTGCGCAATGTGAAGACCGTGCGCATCACGGACGCGGCGATTCTCAAAGCGCCGATGACGCTTGTGGACACGACCGCCAGATTCGATGGCGGTGGCGTGATTCCTCCTCATTCTGAAAAAGGCAAAGCGGCAGTCACTGCGAAATTTTATGTGATCAACGCTACGGGCGAACCCAACCTTGCGACTCTGCGTTTTCGACTGAAGGACGTGAAGTTTTATGCCGCGGAAGACGGCTTCGACGTCGCCGGACAGAAATTCGTTCCCGGCACTTTTATTCTTCCGCTCGAAGGCAATCCAGCCGACCTGGATCTGCGGCTAAATGCAGCAGCCCGGGAGCTGGGCGTTCGCGTCACCAGCGCGCAGTCCGTTCCGGACGTGGCGCGGCATGAAGTCGGCGTTCCCCGCATTGCCCTGATGCACAACTGGACGGACACGCAGAATGAAGGCTGGTTCCGCCTCGCCCTGGAAGAGACCGGAGTGCCGTACGCCTACATTTCTGATATCACCGTGCGCAATACGGCCAATCTGCGCGAGAAGTATGATGTGATTCTGTTTCCTCCAACATTTTTTGGTCTTCAGCAAATTCTGAACGGCATACCGGCGCGCACCGGACCCGACGGCAGCGAAGCCGGCGGGCCGATTCCCTGGCAGAATTCTTCCACGACGCCGAACTTCGGCGGAGTCGACGAAGCTGCGGACATCCGCGGCGGTTTGGGCTTCGACGGCGTGGCTCATCTCAAGAAATTCGTCGAGGACGGCGGTCTCTTCATTCCCATCGGCCCCAGCGCGCATCTGCCGATCGAACTTGGAATCACCGATACCGTAATCATCAACGATACACACCAGCTGCAAGCGCGTGGCATGATCGCTCGCGCTACCGTTGAGGACAAGGCCAGTCCGATCACCTACGGATATGACGATTCCGTCGGCGTGTACTTCAACCAAGGGCCGGTGTTCAGCGTTTCGGTTGCAGGAAGATTTGGCCGATTTTTTGCCGACGATGCCGGTGGCTCGCGTCCCAGCGGCAGAGGTTCGATGACTGATCCCGACATTCCGCAGGGCCGCCCGTGGACGGAGCCGGAGGCTCCCGTGCACCGTAGTAAGGCGGAGCAAGAGCTCTACGTCAACCCGGAGTTGCGTTCCGATTTGAGCGCTTTCCTGCCGCCGTCCTCGCTTTACCCGCGTGTCGTTCTGCGCTTCGCCGGTGAAAAGGACTTGCGCATTAGCGGGATGCTCGCGGGCGGCTCGGAGCTGGCGGAATCGCCGGCAATCGTCGACGTGCCGGTGGGCAAGGGGCACGTCGTGTTGTTCGCTACGAACCCCATGTGGCGCCAGGAGACGCAGGGAAGCTTTATGCTGCTGCTCAACGCCGCGCTAAACTTCGACCACCTGAACGCAGGCCGAAAAACGCCAGCACCAGCAAAGGCTAAGGCAGAGTCCACGGCAAGGAAACCGTAAGCGGGCACACCCGACAAACCAGCGTCTCGCTTTCGGCACACCAAGACGCCGCCGTCCACCCGCGTGCAAAAAGGGCTGCTAAGATCGTTCTATCTCAGTAGCTTCCCTTGGAGCGCGTGGGTGCGCCTGCATGGCCGACGACGGAAGTCCTTTAATTCGAGAGTCTACCGGAAAGTGGCGACTCGGCTTCTGGAGCCTGAGCGCGACGCAGTTTCAGGGCGCGTTCAACGAGAACGCGCTGAAATTTCTCGTTATCTACCTGATTCTAGCCCTCGAGCACGACAACGCTCAGCGCGCAAACCATGAATTTCTCGTCGGGGTCCTCTTCGCTGCCCCGTTCGTTCTGTTCTCGCTAGCCGGGGGGTATCTCGCGGACCGCTTTAGCAAGCGTAGCGTCACGATCCAGACCAAAGTGTTTGAAGTCGGCGTGATGCTCCTCGCCGTAATCGCCCTGATCGGCCCGAATTTTTCACTGGCCCTGGCAGCGATCTTTCTCGTGTGCACCCAAGGAGCGTTCTTTGGGCCCTCCAAATACGGCCTGCTTCCTGAACTCTTGCCCCCTGAAAAATTGTCCTGGGGCAACGGCGTGCTCGAGCTGGGGACTTTTCTCGGCATTATTGCCGGAAGCGTGAGCGGATCTATCCTGGCTGCGAAATTTGCAGGACGGCAAATGTATTCCGGCGCGATTCTTTTTGCCTTCACAGTCATCGGTTTGGTGTGCAGCTTTGGCATAAGCAAAGTTCCCGCTGCCGATCCCACCAAGAAGTTCCATCTCGCCTCGCTGATCGATGTGTGGTCTCCCATGAAGTTGATCCGCGGCAACCGCATTCTTTGGCTCGCCGTGGCGGGAAACACCTACTTTTTCTTTGTGGCCGCACTCTTACAGTTCAATATTTTCTTGTACGGACAAGATGTTCTCCATCTCGATTCGTCGCATGGAGGCTTGCTGCAAGCTGCGGTGGCCATCGGGATTGGCGTGGGAAGCTTTGCCGCCGGATATCTCTCGGGCGGAAAAATCGAATATGGACTGATTCCCCTGGGATCCTTGACGATGACCGCGTTCGGCCTTTGCCTGTCGATCCACGGGCTGTCGTATCACACCGTGTTGGTGTTACTGGCGTGTCTGGGCTTCTCCGGCGGATTTTTCATTGTGCCGATCAGCGCGCTGATTCAACACATTCCCGAGGAGCAGCATAAGGGCATCGTTCTAGGCGCATCAAACTGGTTGTCGTTTGTGGGGATTGGGGTAGCCTCTGGCGCTTACTATGCGACGTCGCGCTGGCTGAACCTGGACTCCGGAGCCATCTTTCTGTGGGCCTCGCTGGCGACGTTGGCCGCAACTGCTTACGTCCTGTACCTGCTGCCGGATTCTTTGCTGCGGCTTTTGCTGTGGATGCTCACCCACACACTTTATCGGCTCGACGTTGCGGGGCGTGAACGCGTTCCGGCGCGCGGCGGCGCGCTTCTTGTTCCCAACCACGTTTCCATGGCCGACGCAGTGCTGCTCCTCGCTTCTGTCGACCGCCCAGTTCGCTTCCTGATGTTCAAAGGCTCGTACGATCACCCTTTGGTCAAGCCGTTCGCGAAAATACTAGGCGTGATCCCCATTTCCTCCGATCAAGGTCCGCGCGAAATGATTCATTCCCTGCGCCGCGCAACGCAGGCGCTGCAGGACGGCGAGCTCGTTTGTATTTTCCCGGAAGGGCAAATGACACGTATCGGCCAGATGATGCCGTTCCGCCGCGGCATGGAACGCGTCATCAAAGGCGTCGATGTACCGATCATCCCTGTGAATCTTGACGGCGTGTGGGGCTCCATTTTTAGTTTTGCGGGCGGGCGCTTTCTCTGGAAATTGCCGCGCCATCTGCCTTATCCAGTGCGCGTGACGTTTGGCGCACCACTGCCTTCCACGGCGTCGGCGCAGGAAGCCCGGCAGGCCGTACAGGACCTCGGAGCGCAAGCGTTCGAGCGGCGCAAACCTCAAATGCGGCCGCTACCGCGGACTTTTCTCTACACGGCGCGGCGTCACCCGTTTCGCTTCGCCATGGCCGATGGACAGACGCCGAAGTTGACTTTTTTCGCCGTGCTAGCGAGAACGCTTTTCCTGGCGCGGCGCCTGCGGAAAACGTGGCAGGGCCAGGAAATGGTAGGCATTCTTCTGCCGCCTTCGATTCCCGGCGCATTGGTGAATTTCGCGGCGATGTTGATGGGGAAAGTGCCCGTCAATTTAAATTACACGGCATCGAACGAAACCCTGGAATCTTGCGCGAAACAATGCAACCTGAAGACCGTGATTACGGCTCGCGCCTTTCTCGAGCGCGTGCACGTGCAGCCTCCGGCAGAGACGATTTTTCTGGAAGACTTGGTGCAGAGGCCGCGTTTTGGCGAACGCCTCGGCGCCGCTTTGGCGTTTTTCCTTCCTGGGCGGCTTATTGAAAAGTATGCCGGTGCCGAACGCGAAGCAAAGCTCGAAGACATCGCCACGATTATTTTCTCCAGCGGTTCCACGGGCGAACCCAAAGGCGTGGTGCTGACGCACTACAACGTGGCGTCCAACGTTGAGCAGCTCAATCAGGTCTTTCTCCTGCACTCCAACGATCGCATCATGGGCATTCTTCCGTTTTTTCACTCCTTCGGCTTTACGGGCACGCTGTGCCTCCCGGCCGCGACGGGAATTGGCGTTGTATTTCATCCCAATCCCCTCGATTCGCGAGCTATCGGAGCACTCGTCAACAAATACGCGGTGACCATGCTCCTCGCCACGCCGACTTTTCTCAACGCTTACACACGCCGCTGCGAGCCCGAACAGTTCGGCAGCCTGCGCTTCGTAATGGCTGGCGCGGAAAAACTGCCGGATCGAATTTCCCAGGCATTTGAGGATCGCTTCGGCCTCCGGCCGCTCGAGGGCTACGGCTGCACGGAATGCTCGCCGGCCGTGACGGTAAACACAATCGATTTTCGCGCTGCATCCTTTCGCCAGGTGGGAGCAAAGCGCGGCAGCATCGGGCATCCGCTGCCAGGGATGAGCGTGAAAATTATCGATCCCGAAACGCTGCAAACTCTGGCCGTCAATCAACCCGGCTTGCTCCTCGTGCGCGGACCAAACGTGATGCAAGGCTACTTGCACCAGCCAGAAAAAACAGCCGCCGTTCTGCAAGATGGCTGGTACAACACCGGCGACATCGCCATGCTCGACGAAGACGGGTTCCTTCGCGTCACGGATCGCCTCAGCCGTTTCAGCAAAATCGGTGGCGAAATGGTCCCGCACATCAAGGTGGAGGACCAGCTGCACGAATTGGCGCACGCCACGGAGCAGATTTTTGTCGTAACCGCTGTTCCCGACGAAAGAAAAGGCGAACGACTTATGGTCCTGCACACGCTGCCGGAGGATAAGCTGAAAGAGACTCTGGAGCTGCTCGCCAAGTGTGATTTGCCTGCGCTGTGGAGACCTCGCCCGGATCAGTTTCTGCACGTCGAGAAATTGCCCTATCTGGGCACAGGCAAGCTGGATCTTCGCAAAGCGCGCGAACTCGCCCGGGAAGTCGCGAAACCGGCATGAGCGCTTCGATGCTAACGGCGCGCGTAAACGCAGGACTTTTCTGCAAATGACAAATGCCGACAGCGCGCCTAACCGGCGCCGGATAGTTCGCCGAGTTTTGCTCACGGCCATTGCGTTGGGAATCTGGTTCTGGACGCAATCGTTGATATCGCAGCGAGCCGCGCCAAATGCGGGCATTGGTGATGCGCTCCACACACTGACTGGCGGCCTTAATTCCTACTTTTACCATTCGCCAACCGCCGCCAACGCGCTCCTGATTCTTAGTTCTGCGTTGATCGACGGACTAGCGTTATTTCTCCTAGGACGCTGGCTTTTTGGGCCAAGTGTACGTCCGTTCCTGGGGCTCGTAATGTTGCTCGGCCTGCGACAAATCATGCAAACCATCTGCGCGCTTCCTGCCCCTCCGCACATGATCTGGCAGTATCCCGGTTTTCCATCGCTACTGGTCACCTACAACGTGGGCAACGATTTTTTCTTCTCCGGGCACACGGCCATCGCCGTCTTTGGCGGAATTGAATTGGCGCGTCTCGGAGAGCGCTGGCTCACCGTCGTGGCTCTAGTCATCGTAGTATTTGAGATTGCCACCGTGCTTATCCTGCGCGCGCATTACACCATGGACGTCTTTACCGGCATCCTCGCCGCCCTCTGCGTGGCACGGTTTTGCACTGTGGTCTCGCCACGCCTTGACGCCTGGCTCGTTCCCACCGGAAAGAGCCGCTGAATTGTGCAAGACGTCTTCCCTCATTCATATCGCAGCGCAACCATGGGATCGACGCGCATGGCCCGCCGCGCCGGGAGGTAGCACGCCGCGAGCGCGACGATCGTGAGCAAGACCGCCACGATAATAAATGTCGGCGGATCCGTCGCGCTCACGCCGAACAGTAGGTCGGCCATTAGGTGGGTCAGCCCAATGGCGGCCGCGAGGCCGAAGGCCACGCCAATCCCAGCCATCGCCATCCCCGTTCCCAAAACCAAGCGCAAAACATCGGCTTTCTTCGCCCCCAATGCCATCCGGACGCCGATCTCTTGCGTCCTTTGCTGCACAACATAAGAAATGACTCCGTAAATCCCGCTCGACGCGAGCCCAAGCGCGAGCACAGCAAACGCCCCGAGCAGGATCAGCGAAACTTGCTGCGTCGCGAAGGAGTCGGAAATAATCGAGTCCATCGTTTGCGTGCTGGTCATGACATGTTCGCCGCTGATGCGCTTGATGGCCGCCCTCATCGATTCCGCGATTGCCGGCGTCTTCGGATCGTAGCGCACCATAACGCCCGTCCCGTTCCAAGAAAGGGCCATGGCTTCATCCGGAAGCTGCATGTACGGAAAATAAAGCTGCGCGTGGAGTTTCTCCTTGTCGTCGGAGTCCAGGCCCCACTGTTTTACGTGCGCAACGACGCCGACGATTTCCGCGCGGCCGCCCTTGTTCGTCAAAACAATGTGCTGCCCGATGGGATCTGTGTCGCCAAAGTATTCTTTTGCGAAGGAATCGTCGACCACAACGACATGCGAGGAGTTCTCATTGTCCTGCGGGGTAAAGAATCTCCCGCGTTCCAGCGGAGTTCGCATCACATTCAAATAGCTTTCTTCCACTACGTAGCTGAGCGCCATGCTCATTTCATTGTCGCTGGCGGGTTTTGGCTTCCCTTCAATCCAGAAGAGATCTTCGTCATCACTGACAATCGGCGTGGCTCCCCACGAGAGCGACACAACCTGAACTCCGGGAACGCCCGCCAGCTCTCGATTGACCTGTCGGAGAGCGGCGCGAATTGCGGCCGGATCTGACATGTTCATCGACGGAGGCAGCGCAACGCTAAACGTCAGCAGATTATGCGAATCGAATCCCGGATTCACGTTCCAGAGTGCGCTGAGGCTGCGGATCATCAATCCCGCTGCGATCAGCAACACCAACGCCATCGCCATTTCCACCACCACAAACACACCTTGCGCACGATGCCGCGAGCCGCTGCCGCCACGCCCGCCTTCTTTGAGCGTATCGTGCAAGTTGAGGCGCGCGGATTTCAACGCCGGTCCCAAACCGAAAAAAATCCCGCACGCCAGCGTTATCGCTACCGTAAAAAGCAGGACGCGCGTATCTAGCCTGATCTCTGCCGCGCGCGGAAGCGTCACGGGCAACTGAGCAATGGCTACTTTCGTGCCCCACCCGGCCAATAGCCAGCCAATCGCCCCGCCTGTGAAGGCCAGGAGCAAACTTTCCGTCAGGAGCTGCCGAAGCAGCCGCCCCTTGCTTGCGCCCATGGCCGTGCGGATCGCGAATTCGCGCGTGCGCACCGTCGAGCGGGCGAGCATCAAATTGGCCACATTGACGCAAGCGATCAAAAGTACGAACCCAACGGCGGCCAGCAGTACGAGAAGAAATGTCTGTGTCCCCTTGATCATGGTCTGTTTCAGCGAAAACACCCCGGCCCCGATGCCCTCGTCGGTATCGGGGAAGGCAGCCGCGAGATCGCCGGTAACGCGTTGCATATCCGCTCGTGCCTGTTCAATAGTGACACCAGGCTTAAGCCGGCCAATCCCGTGAAAGCCCAATCCCGCTCCCCGCTTGGGCAGCAGCGGGTTGTTCCATTGCCCGATAGGCACGTACACGTCGATGTCGTGAAAACCGCCCAGCGATAACTCAAAACTCGCCGGTATAACGCCCACGATGGTGTAGGCTTTGCCAGTCAACGTCAGGCTCTGTCCCACAACTTCTGGCGAGGAGCCGAACTTGCGCTTCCACAGTCCGCCGCTGATCATGGCGATCGGAGCCGCGCCGATAGCGTCTTCTCCAGGCGCGAACGAGCGGCCGATCGCGGGACTCACGCCGAGCACGTCAAAAAAACCAGAAGAAATGAGCCTTGCTCGCAGCTGTTCCGCCTCGCCAAGCCCCGTGAGATTGTATGAGTAGCCGCGAGAGACACCCATGCTCGTGAAAGTCTGATTGTTTTTCTGCCAGTCCTGAAAATTCGGAAAGGAGAT
>DATDHE010000330.1:0-8650 GCA_036521695.1 Candidatus Acidiferrum sp.
AGGACGGAATCGGAACCGCCGCCTTTTGGTTCGTATCTACTAGCAAGAGGCTGAACATTCCTTGATTTGGGTGTGTGTCCGGGAAGAGGCTTCCTAACTCTGCATGCGGGTTTAGGACGTCACACAAATGAGCGAATATTCCATAGTCTGAGACTGGGAACCAATCGCGCATTGGCTGCCAGGTAGTCGAACCCTGCTCTTGCAGGTCGTAGGCGAGTTGCGAGAGCGGATAACGCTTCGCGTATCGTTCGTCGCTGGATATGAGTTCATCTCTACCCGTAAACATGACAGGCTGGAAAAGCACACCGTGAATCTTTTCTATATTCTGAATTACGAAACGTACGATGTCGCCTAGCCCGTCGTTGTTGAGGTCGTTGACTACCGTAACTTGCAGCGTGGTTCGCATACCGGCTGCAGCTATGTTTTCTAACGCCTGCATCTTCACTTCCATGTAGTTTCCGAGCCCGCGATGTTTGTTCTTTTCCTCGGATACGCCGTCGCACTGGAGGTATACAGCATGCAATCCAGCGGCCTTCGCCTGGAAGGCAAAGTCTCTGCTCTCGGCAAAGCGTACACCATTCGTCGCGACGTGAAGCCGATGGAAGCCCATGCTTTTCGCGTGCTCCACGACTTCTAGAAAAATCGGTGAAAGTGTCGGCTCTCCTCCTGAGAACAAAACGTTGACCTCTCGCTGAGGCTTAAACGAAACCGCATTGTCAAAGATGGTCTCTATGTCTTCCATTCTCAATTCGTGAATATAGCTGGCGGTGTTCGCGTCCATGAAACACGGGGAGCATTTCATATTGCAACGGTTGGTCAGATCCACGATCAAATATGCCCCTCGGCCTGACGTGATACTGTTGGGACCGTGATTGTGGACATCATGGTCATGGGCGCATTCAAGATCCCGACCGAAGGCAAGCCGCTCCATCCTGCGGAAAAAATCCGGGTGATTCGATAGTACGTCCTCAAACGGACCATGCCTGTCGCACGCTTTGCGCATGAGGATGCGCCCGCCTTCCTCCAGTATTTCCGATTCAATCGTTCCAGGCCGGTCTCTGAAATCAGCAATCTCACTTTCGCCCCTCAGAACTGCCTCTGCCGCTTCGCGGTTGCAATCAGGACAGAGCGAAGTCGTTTTTCTGGGAACGCTCAGTTCCAAAGGTCTTCGTTGTCCCCACTTGGGTAGCGGTCCAGGAGCCCACTTTGGTGTGGGCAAGACTCCTTCTCGTATTGCGTTATTAATCGGCTGAAGAAATTTCCAGCCTAGATTTGCGATGGCACAAAAGACGTCAGTCTTTGACGTAAACATTGGGAATACCTCCCTGACGGTATGCTCACAGGGCAATAGAAACGTTTTTTGAAAACAGGCTGGATACGAAACCAATACTCGCATAGCTCGACACCTGTCAAGTGAAAATGCGGTTAGCAAGAATCCGTTCAGGTAGCCAGTTCCTTCGATCTTCTCAATGGTACTTATCTCCCGGTTTGCAACGCCTAGTGGTCCGGGTCTTCCCATGGGAAAGCCTTTTCAAGCAACAGATCCCTTATCATTGCCTGAACCGTGCGGGGGAACCGCTCTGCGTACTTTCGAAGTCTTGCGCGATTGAGAAACTGGAGCTGTAGTTCATCGAAAGAAGTAGGGAGCCCTTCCTGACGATTCAAATAGATCCAATCAAGCAATGCCTTTTCAGGTTCCGCGATGAGATATTTGTTGTAGCGTGTCGCCTTCTCTTCGTAACCCCAATAAAGGTCGGGAGAGATCTTACGGTATACGATACCAACTGACTTTGTGCGGAATGATTGCGGGTACCCGGGCGTGACACAGGTGAGCACGGACGGGCTCTGGCTCGTAATACCTTTGTCGACCAGTGCTGACTCAAGAGAAATGTAAGACTCTGGACGGAGCAAGTTGACCAGGTCGCGTGGTGAGAATTGTCTGTTCAGGTGATTGATATATATTTTCGTGGAAACGCGTTCGACGAGTCCTCGCGCCTTGTACCGTCGCAGGGCATTGCCCACTACTGCTTCAGAAAGTCTGTACCTGCGAGCCAGTTCGTCTGATCGTAGGATACAGTTTCGGCACGATTCTTCGGTTAGAATGGTTGTCCAGTTCATCGGCGTCCCTCAGTGAACCAGTCCGAGAACACTGTTCGCAGCGATTGCCGAATGGCTTCGAATCCTTCTTTCTCAAACCGTTCGAACAACGGCAGCGGCAACACCGGGCGCAATTCCACCGTGGAGAGCTTTGCAGTAACAGCCTCGATGCGTGCCTCGATGGATTCTTTGTCGAGTCCGCGTCAACGTTGCTGACGACCCAGTTCCGCTCATGGTGGAAACAAGGCGAATATCGTTTCCGTTTTGAAGCCGATGGCGACCATTTCCGCATCTGGGTATCAGATGACAAAAGGCCAGAGTAAATCGAGCTTGAGGGTCGCAGCACTGGTCTTCAATGGTTTCTGACTTTCTGTCTCGTGTTTTTGGTAGAAAGTGCCGACGCTCATGAAGGTGCGATGCTACTGCTCGACGAGCCGGGTATTTCCTTGCATCTACTTGCGCAACGTGACCTGTCTGCTTTTTTCGACAGTCTGGCCGAAAGCAACCAATTGATCTATACAAGTCATTCATCATTTCTGGTGGATGCCAACCGCCTCGACCGTGCGCGGAAGGTGTATGTCGGTGAAAACGGAACCAGCAAAATCACGGCTGGCTTACGCGCGTCTGATGGCGAGATCACACAACGCGGGGCTGGGTAGCAAGATTGCGCATCCGCAAGAACTCAACCGCCAGGTTCAAAGGCAACTTAACAGGGCAGGTGAAGCAGCAAATGCAACAGGCAGGAAAAGTTCCATCATTGTCGCGGACTGGACTGCAGCGACGCGGCGGGGCCTGGAAGCGGCGTAGGTAGACAGCCCATGGTGCCAGCGGCGATCTCCCCACTCGTCCAGCGTAGAAAGCTTCGGTGTCAGTTGTGGTGTCAGTTAGGTTTCAAGTTTCGTGCGCGTCGATGCACTTCGGTGCGGCCACAAGCCCGTCGCTAAGTTTCTTGCACAGAACCAGCTAGCATGAGAGTGCATACGTGTGCAGAGTCATGCACGAGGCCGGCGTACGGCTTTTAAGTCTTCAGCGTCTGCCACTCCGCCACCCGGGCAGGACCGCTACAAAAAATAGCATGGATGGACGCTGCGCTCAACGCTTGCGCGTGCCATCTTATGCCACGCAGAACGACGTGCCACTTTTTGTGAATGCTTTGTAACTTGATTGACAAGAGTTGAGGGGCGCGGTAATTTTTCTTGCCCATTCTGGATGGCCGGCCCGCTCTGAGGAGAGCCTAGCGCAAGCGCGCAGCAGTTCTTAAACGAGCCTCCAGCGCGAGCGAGCGTCTGCTTTCATCTTAGCGTAAAATCACGTGAGCCGTTCTGTAACGCGGTGCATCATAACCTAACGAGTGGTCCGCGGGAGCCCTTCCTCCGTGCCACAGGAGCCAATGTGAGCCAGCCGAATCTCGACCTGCTGAGCATCAACACCATCCGCACTTTGGCGATTGACGCCGTGCAACAGGCGAATTCCGGCCACCCTGGCGCGCCCATGGGCTTGGCGCCAGTCGTGTATGAACTGTGGCAGCGGCACTTGCGCTATGATCCGGCCGATCCCACCTGGCCCAATCGCGACCGCTTCGTTCTTTCTGCTGGCCACGCTTCCATGCTCCTCTATGCCACGCTTCATCTTGCGGGCGTCAAAGAAGCCACCAAAGACGGCAGAATCCTTGACTCGCTCGCCGTTTCGATGGACGAAATCAAGCGATTCCGTCAACTCGGAAGCAAGACTCCTGGCCATCCCGAATCCCACATCACCACCGGCGTTGAAACCACCACCGGCCCGCTTGGCCAAGGCGCAGGCAACAGCGTCGGAATGGCCATCGCCAGCAAGTGGCTCGGCGCAAATTTCAACAAGCCCGGCTTCGACATTTTTGACTTCAAGGTCTACGCCGTTTGCGGAGACGGCGACCTGATGGAAGGCGTGGCGAGCGAAGCCGCTTCGCTTGCCGGCCACTTGAAGCTTTCGAACCTCTGCTGGATTTACGACAACAATCACGTCACGCTCGACGGTCCCGCGGATTGGTCCTTCAACGAAGACGTCATGACACGATTTTTGGGCTACGGCTGGAGCGTTACGCACATTGCAGATGCGAACGATCTGGATGCGCTGGGCCGCGCATACGAAGTGTTCCAGCACACCGTAGGCCGTCCTACTCTAATTGTGGTCGATAGCCACATCGGCTACGGCTCCCCGAACAAGCAAGACACCTACGAGGCGCACGGCGAACCGCTCGGCGAAGCCGAAGTGAAATTGGTGAAGAAAAATTACGGCTGGCCGGAAGACGCGAAATTCCTCGTGCCTGATGGCGTGTACGATCAATTCAAGAACGGAGTAGGCAAGCGCGGCGCAGAATCCCATTCCGCGTGGAACGCGAAATTCGCGGACTACAAAAAACAGTTTCCACAGCTAGCCGATCAACTGAACCGCATGCAGAGCGGTCAGCTCCCTGAAGGCTGGGACAAGAACCTCCCCTCCTTCCCCGCCGATCCCAAAGGGATGGCCACGCGCGAGAGCTCTGGGAAAACGCTAAATGCGCTCGCTGTCAATATACCGTGGCTTATCGGCGGCTCGGCCGATTTGGCCAAATCCAATAAAACGAATCTCACTTTCGAAGGCGCCGGCGATTTTTTCCCCGACGCCTATCATGGCCGCAACATCCACTTCGGCGTGCGCGAACATGCCATGGGCGCCATCGTCAACGGCATGACGCTGTCTAAGCTTCGTGCTTTCAGCGCCACGTTTTTCAATTTTAGCGACTACATGCGCCCCAGCATGCGTCTCGGCGCGCTGATGGAAATTCCAGCGCTCTATATTTTCACGCACGATTCCATCGGCGTCGGCGAAGACGGCCCAACGCACCAGCCCGTCGAACAGCTCGCCGCCTACCGCGCCATGCCCAACATGCTCGTCTTCCGGCCCGGCGACGCCAATGAAGTCGTCGAAGCCTACAAGGTTGCCCTCCAGCACACACACGGCCCTTCAATGCTCGCGCTCACTCGGCAGGCCATGCCCACCTTCGATCGCACAAAATATGCTCCCGCATCGGGTGTCGCCAAGGGCGCGTACGTCCTCGCCGACGCCGCGGGCGGCAAGCCAAACGTTATCTTGAGCGCCAGCGGAAGCGAAGTTGGTCTTTGCGTTGCAGCTTATGAAAAATTGACCGCCGAAGGTGTGAAAGCCCGCGTGGTCAGCATGCCCAGCTGGGAGCTTTTCGAAAAACAGGATGCTGCATACAGAGAGAGCGTTTTGCCCTCGAGCGTAACCGCTCGCGTTTCCGTCGAAATGGAATCCGTTTTTGGATGGGACCGCTACGCCGGCCCCAAAGGTAAAATCATCGGTATGCGCTCATTCGGAGCATCCGCCGCGCTGAAGGACTTGCTTAAAAAATTCGGTTTTGAAGTCGAAAATGTCATTGCCGCAGCTAAGGAAGTCCTCGGAAAGTGAGTCCCGCATGAAAGTTGTGATTGGTTCCGACCACGCCGGCTTTCAACTCAAAAACGCCATGGGCGACCTGCTGCGCTCGATGGGCAACGACGTCCTCGACATCGGCGCTTTCAACGAAAATCCTTCCGACTACCCCGATTTCGCGGAAGCCGTGGACCGCGCCATCCTCGATGGCAAAGCCGAGCGTGGCGTCCTCGTCTGCGGCAGCGGCGTCGGCGCCAGTGTGGCGGCCAACAAGCTCCCGGGCATTCGCGCGGGAATGTGCCACGACAGCTATTCGGCTCACCAGGGCGTCGAGCACGACAATATCAACGTGCTGGTACTCGGTTCGCGCGTCGTCGGCATCGCCCTCGCCCAGGATTTGGTACGGGCGTTTATGGGCGCGAAATTTACCAATGAAGAGCGGCATGTGCGGAGGCTCGGCAAAGTGAAGGCTCTGGAAACGAAGTACTGCCCCGGGTCCTAAGCCCCAGGTGGCATTAGCCATTATTGGCCAATGTGTACGCAACCCGGCACGACTGTATCCCCAAGGAGTACAATGGACGTTTAACGGGTTACAAACGCCAGAGGAGAATCATCATGACAACAACCACCACAATGCCAAACCTCGGTACGGCGCAAGGCGCGAATCCCCTGAAGGCACTACTAGCTTACGGACAGTCCCCCTGGATGGACTACATCCGCAGAGACCTGCTCACCGGCGGCGGCCTGAAAGAGTACATCGATAACGATGGGTTGCGCGGTATGACCTCCAATCCTGCGATTTTTGAAAAGGCCATCACCGGCAGCAACGTCTATTCGGACATTCTCAATTCTCCCGACGCAAAAAAACTCGACCCCAAAGGTCTCTTCGAAAAGATCGCCATCCGCGACGTTCAGGACGCGTGCGACATTTTCAAATCAGTCTACGCCGAGTCCAAACGCCGTGACGGCTACGTCAGTCTCGAAGTCTCTCCCTATCTCGCAAACGACACCAAGGGCACCATCGCCGAAGCTCGCCGCCTCTGGAAATCTGTCGACCGTCCCAATGTCATGATCAAAATTCCGGCCACGCCGGAAGGCATTCCGGCGATTCGTCAAACGCTCGAAGAGGGTCTGAACATCAATATCACCCTGCTCTTCGCGCAGTCCGCCTACGAAAAGGTCGCTGAAGCCTTTCTCGCCGCTCTCGAGGCTCGCTCGGCCAAGGGCCAAGACATCAGTCAAATCGCCAGCGTTGCCAGCTTCTTTGTCAGCCGCATCGATACCCTGGTCGACAGCAAGATTGACGAAAAACTGAAAACAACCTCTGATTCGGCGCAAAAGGCTTTGCTGGACAGTCTCCGCGGCAAAATCGCCGTTGCCAACGCCAAGCTCACCTACAAGAAATATCAGGAACTCTTTAGCGACGCTCGTTGGAATGCTTTGGCGGCCAAAGGCGCGCAAACGCAGCGCCTGCTCTGGGCCAGCACCAGCACCAAGAATCCCAAATATCGCGACGTCCTCTACGTGGAAGAATTGATCGGCGCCGACACGGTCGACACAATCCCACCGGCAACTTTCGATGCCTTCCGCGAGCACGGCAAGCTCCGCAATAGTTTGACGGAAGACGTAGATGGCGCCCGCCAGACTATGGACAACCTCGCCAAGGCTGGCATCTCCATGAAAGAAGTCACGGACAAGCTCCTGGTGGACGCCGTCAAACTCTTCGCCGATGCGTTCAAGCAACTCCTGGACGCGACGGGAAAAACCGCAGGGGTGGGTGCGTGAGCCTGAATCGCCAGACCTACACTCTCCCGGACAAATTCGAAAGTGATGTAAACGCCTCGCTTCAGGATTGGAAGAAGAACGGCAAAGTAGAGCGGCTCTGGCAAAAAGATGCCTCGCTTTGGACCGGCACGGACGAGAACAAGTGGCTCGGCTGGCTGGATATTACCGAGCAACAGATCGAGGACATTGATAGCCTGAAGCAGATCGCGGCCGACATCAAAAAAGCGGGCTTTAAGTACGCTTTACTCCTCGGAATGGGCGGCTCCAGCCTCTGCCCTGAAGTCCTTCGTATGACCTTCGGCAAGGCCGCCGGCTATCCGGACCTTCACGTACTGGATTCCACGGATCCCGCGCAAATTAAAGCCATCGAAGAGTGCGTGGACCTCAGCAGCACGATCTGCATCGTTTCGAGCAAATCCGGCAGCACGCTCGAACCCAACATTTACAAGCAATATTTTTTTGATCGCGTGAAAGCCAAGGTCGGCGAAAAAGAAGTGGGCAACCGTTTCATTGCCATCACGGACCCAGGCTCAAAAATGCAGCGCGTCGCCGAGAGAGACAAATTCCGAAAGGTCTTCATGGGCGTGCCAAGCATCGGAGGACGTTACTCAGCGCTCTCCAATTTCGGCATGGTGCCCGCGGCAATTATGGGCATAGACGTCGCGAAATTTCTGAAAAACACGCAGAAAATGGTGGAAGCCTGCGGCGCGGATTCGGATGCCATTACAAATCCCGGCGTCATCCTGGGAACGATTCTGGGCCTCGCCGCAGATCAGCGCCGCGACAAGATGACGATCGTCACTTCGCCGGGAATTTACGATCTTGGCGCCTGGCTCGAGCAGTTGCTCGCCGAATCCACGGGAAAATCCGGCAAAGGCATTATTCCTGTCGATCGCGAACGACTTGCTAAACCGGATACTTACGGCACCGATCGCGTTTTTGCCTATCTACGCCTCGAATCGGATCCGGACAAGGAACAAGCTGCCGCTGTCGATGCCCTAGCAAAGGCCGGGCACCCCGTCGTCCGCATCGTGTTGCCGGACGTCGACACCCTCGGCCAGGAGTTCTTCCGGTGGGAAATCGCTACGGCCGTGGCCGGCTCTCTCATCGGCATCAACGCCTTCAATCAGCCCGACGTCGAAGCCAGCAAAACGGAAACGCGCAAATTGACGGCCGAATATGAGTCCACGGGCAAGCTCCCGCCAGAATCTCCATTCTTTACGGGCGATGGCGCGAAACTTTACGCCGACTTGAAAAACGCCGCTGCGCTGAAGGGCGGGGCCACGCTCCCGGGCTTTTTGAAGAAACATCTCGCGCGCATCGGTGACGGCGATTATTTTGCCGTCCTTGGGTACAT
>DATDHE010000331.1:0-11218 GCA_036521695.1 Candidatus Acidiferrum sp.
TCAAGGAAATCGACGAAAATCAAAAAGCGGCTGACAAGATCAGGGAGAATTATGCCGGCACGCGCGTCGAAGAAGAGACCGAATTTGAGAAAGACGGCAAAGTCAAAAAGACCGAAGTGAAGGAGTACACCTTCTTCTATCTAAATGGCGACGAAGTCTCCACCCTCGTCAAAAAAGACAACAAGCCGCTCAGTGACGAAGAACAAAAGAAAGAAAACGAGAAAACCCAAAAAGAAATCGCCGAAATCCAGAAACGCGAAGCCAAAAAGGAAGCCAAGGACGAAAAAGCCAAAGAAGAAGGAAAGGACAAAAAGGACAAGGATGAAGATGACGTCGGCATCGAAACCTTCCTCCGTGCTTGCCAGTTCGTCAACCCGCGCCGAGAACGCTTCCGCGGCCAGGACGTCCTCGTTTTCGACTTCGAGCCCAATCCCGAATTCCATCCTCACAATATGGTCGAAAGAATCGTCCACGAACTCGCCGGCGTCATCTGGATTGACGAGCAAGCTCACCAAGTCGCCCGCCTCGAAGCCTATTTCGTCGGCGACTTCCGCGTCGCCGGCGGCCTCCTCGCCAATCTCCAAAAAGGCACCAGCTTCGTTTTCGAGCAGTCCTATTTCAACAACGAAGTCTGGCTCCCCACCTACGAAGAAGCCCACGTCGGCGTTCGCATCCTCCTCATGAAAGGCTTCAACGTCAACGCCACCACCCGCTACTCCGACTACAAACGCTTCAACGTCCAGACCCTCTCCACCATCAACCAACCCAAATCCGCCACCCCCGACCCGGCCACCGAAAAACCCAACAACTAAGCACAGCTTCGGATCGATTTGAGACTGAACCGGAGTTCCACAACCGGTACCGCAACTTTTCAGGAAGAGGAATTGAATAGTTAGAGGAATTACTCCCGAGCAACTGACAACGGAGTGCGGTCAGTGGTTACAGGAAACAAACGACTTACGCGTTTGTTTCCGGGAGAGTCGTCCGTCATCCGCCCGGAAGGTCGAACCGTAAAACCGATGTCGCATTTTTACTATCCCCGGCCCGGCCATGCGCATAGTGTGTGCTTTCAAGAGGTCACGCTAGGAGGAGGCCAGCGGAGATGGCGGCAACATTATATCGGGTTTCGTCGGGAGTGCAGGCGAACGCGCCAGTCGAGCGGCGGTTCTACACCGGTATGGCGATCGCGATGCTTGCAGTCTCTGTTGCCGGATTTTTGCCCGCTCTCATCCAAACCGGCGTACGGCGCGCGCCTGTGTCGCCTCTTGCCGCGGCGCATGGCACTGTGTTTTTCGCCTGGCTCATCATCTACCTGATTCAGAGCCGGTTGATCGCCAACAGAAAGTACGCGATGCATCGCCGCGTCGGCATCGCCGCGAGTCTCGTCCTGGCGTTGATGGTGGCGCTTGGGTATGCGGCGACAGTGGCCATGGTGCGTCGCGGATTTGACCTCAGCGGTGACCTCAGAATCGATGAGGACCCAGCTTCCGGGGCCACCTTTCCCTTCACCGACATCCTCCTGTTTAGCATGCTAGCCGTTGCCGCGCTCGCGTATCGCCACCGGCCAGATATTCACAAGAGCCTGATGCTATTTGCGAATATCGTGTTGATGGGTGCTCCTCTCACGCACTTCATAGGTCACATACCAAGGCTAGCAGCGCTGCCGGGAGCGATCATCATGCTCCCGATCTCAGCATTCCTGATAGCCGCAGTGGCCATAGACTTTTGGCTGGCCGGAAGGGTCCGTGTGCTGACTTTGGGATTGGCGATCACATTATTTCTATCAGGACCGGTCCGCGCGGGCCTTATTGCGCCAAGCCCAACCTGGCATCGAATTGTGGCCTGGCTGGTTCGATAGCCTGTGGTCATCGGGAAACCCGGGTGCAACGGTACAGCGCCAATTACCGCTGCGAAGAAACCGTAGTACACTTTCGCCACACCGCGCTGCTATGCATGCCATCCGCCTGATTCGGCCCATACCGCCTCTACAAGAATATGTTCGCTACTATGCCCAGCGGGAAGCCCGGCTCCACGATACCGTGGTAACGCACCCCGCTCCGGCCCGCGCCGCTCCTTTGTTGGAGTTCAACTTTGGCGATCCTCTTAGGGTTCTGAACCTTGAGCCATTCCGCGAATTTGTGTCTCCTCGGGCAGTTCTGGTCGGCATGAAAACGCATTGTCGTGTTCACCTCCAAATCCAGGGAGCGCTGGAGTCTTTCGTGGTTTTGTTTCAGCCCACAGGACTCCACTGTCTCTTCTCCATTCGGGTGGACGAACTAACGGATGAGCATTTCGATGCGCACTCGATGCTGGGGCCAATGGCATCGCGCCTCGAACAACGCCTCGGCGAGTGCTCAACTTTCGAGCAGCGCGTCCAAGTGGCTAATGATTTTTTCTTGCGCCGTGCGCTCAAGGTGAGCGGCTTTGATGGCATCCGAGCAGCAGCTGCGAGGATTCTATTGCGTGGTGGTGATTCAAGAATCTCCGCCCTGGCCGACAACGCGGGTCTGAGCATCCGTCAATTTGAACGGAGTTTCCTGCAACAGGTTGGCATGCGGCCTAAGCTATTCGCACGCATCGCTCGGTTCGAAGCCGCGTTGCACAGTAAGGCCCGCTCGGCCCAAAAATCGTGGACGGATGTCGCACATGAGTTCGGATACCACGATCAGATGCACCTGGTCCATGATTTTGAAGCATTTTCCGGCGAAACTCCGACAAGTGTACTGAAACAGTTTGAGGTGCTTTTCCGTGAGCAGATCGACGCCATGCGATTGCGCAGCCTTTCTGAGAAATCCACAAGCGATTCGCGGTTGATACTCTGACGATTTCAGTGATTGACTGTGCGCGCGCGGCCGGGCAGGTGGCGCAGCCTAACGCCGCACAACGATTTTGACTTTGTCTTTTTCCGGGGTGGCCGGCCCTTTGCGTTTCTGCTTTTTGCAAAGGGTGGGCTGCTTCAGGCATGTTCAGATTGTCGGGATATCTGAGATGATTCAGGCACAAGGCCTGTCTGTGCCCCCGCAAATCATGCGCCGCCGCCGCGCGGTCCTTCAAACTCCACCAAAATCTTCCGTCCCCCGCGGCTTACTACTTTATAGAGGCCGTCCTCTTCCAACTCATCCAGAATCAGCATTTCTACAAGTATTGATTCCACTCCATTGCAACTCCCCCCTAGAATCGGCACTTGCAAAAAACCGCGGAGGCGGTCCCTCCTTCCCGCCCCAGAGTTTTATAACTCGTCACCCTCTACTTCGCTTCTCACTAAACGCTTGTCATCCCGAACGGAGCGAGGGATGTGCAGTTTCTTTTTTCTATTCGCTCGTCACTCGCCACTGCACTTGTTACCATCGCACCGCATCCAGGAGCCATGCATGCCTAAGACTCTGCTTTCCACACTTCTCCGAGCCATCGTTCTCGCGTCGCTCGCCGCCTCCGCTCTCTCTGCCCAGAACCCTCCCTCTGCCTCCCCGCTCCGCGTCGGCATTGCTGGCCTTGTTCATGGCCATGTCAGCGGCTTCCTCCAACAAAATCTCCATCGCACGGACCTCCAGATCGTCGGCGTCGCCGACGCCGACACTAAACTTGCCTCGTTCTACGAATCGAAGTTCTCGCTGCCGCACGACATCTTCTTCACCAGCGTCGATGAGATGATTGAGAAGACCAAGCCCCAAGCCGTTCTTGTCTACTCAAATACATTCGATCATCGCAGCGTAGTCGAAGCCTGCGCCCGTCATGGTATTCCGGTGATGATGGAAAAGCCTCTCGCCGTCAGCATCGAAGATGCCCGTGCCATGCAAGCCGCCGCCCAGCGTGGAAAAATCCAGGTCCTCGTAAATTACGAAACGACTTGGTACCGCAGCAATCGCGCCGCCTACGATCTTGTCCACGAAAACGCCATCGGCGACGTCAGAAAAGTTGTCGTCCACGACGGACATTCCGGCCCGAAAGAAATTAACGTCGAGCCGTGGTTCCTCGCCTGGCTCACGGATCCGAAATTAAACGGCGCAGGCGCGCTCTTCGATTTCGGTTGCTATGGCGCCGATCTCATTACCTGGCTTATGAACAATCGCAGACCAGACACGGTGACCGCAGTCACGCAGCAAATCAAGCCGTATACCTATCCGCGCGTGGATGACGAAGCCACGATTGTTCTGACTTATCCGAAAGCCCAGGCGATTTTGCAGGCTTCCTGGAACTGGCCTTTCGATCGCAAGGACATGGAAGTCTACGGCCAGACCGGTTACGCCATCACGGTCAAGCGCGACTCCGTCCGCGTCCGCCTCGCAAAGCAGGACGAAAAGCTCGTCGACGCCAAACCGCTCGATTCTCAGGAAAGTGATTCGGTGAATTATCTAAGAGCCGTCGTTCTGGATGGAATGCAACCTCGAGGACTTTCTTCGCTTGAAACAAACATGATTGTTACAGAGATTTTGGACGCCGCGCGCCAATCCGCAGCCACCGGCAAGACGATTCACGTTCAAGGATCAAAATGACTTGCTGCCCCGATCTTTGCAGCGGCACGATTCATGGTGCCCTCTTCGCGCTCGGCGCGGACCATCTACTTGGCGTGCACTGGACTATCCAGCACGTCGCGCACTTTTTGGACAAGAGCCGCCGGCGTAAACGGCTTTTGCAGAAAGGACAAACCGGCCTCCAACACGCCGCCCTGCGCCAAAACGTTATCCGTGTAACCGGACATATAAAGTACGCGCGTTGCCGGATGACGAGCCGTGATTCGCTTAGCCAATTCGCGCCCGCTCGTCCCCGGCATAATAATGTCCGTCAATAAAAGGTGAATTTTTCCGCCGTGCTTTTCGGCGAACTGCTCCGCTTCCCTCGTACTCTTCGCGGCCACTACCGAATATCCTTTGGCGGAAAGAATTCTGTTGGCCAGCTCGCGCACGGCTTCTTCGTCTTCGACCAGCAAAATCGTCTCGCTACCCTTGCCCGCCGCGGGAAGTTCCACTAGCTCCGTCTTGGCTTCCACTGGCGCCGCCACGCGTGGCAGATACACCTTGAAAGTCGTCCCTTTGCCGGGCTCGCTGTACACCCAGATGTACCCGCCGCTCTGCTTCACGATGCCATACACGGTGGACAGGCCGAGGCCAGTTCCTTGCCCGCTTTCCTTCGTTGTGTAGAAAGGCTCGAAAATATGCGCCACGGTTTCGGGGCTCATGCCGATACCGCTATCGGAGACCGCCAGCATCACATAAGGGCCGGGCTTCACGGAGACGTGGTCGCGCGCGTACGTCGAGTCCAACTCCACGTTCACCGTTTCCACCGTCAACCGCCCGCCGTTCGGCATCGCGTCGCGCGCGTTCACCACGAGATTCATGATCACTTGTTCGATTTGAGCCGGATCCGCTTTCACGTGTCCCACGTTCGCGCCGCACCGCGTCCTCATCTCGATGTGTTCACCCATCAGCCGGCCCAGCAGCTTATCCAGCCCCAGCACGATGGCGTTCAGGTCGATTACCTTAGGCTGGAGAACCTGTCTTCGGCTGAAAGCCAGCAATTGGCGAATCAGCGTGGATGCCCGTTCCGCCGCATTCTCAATTTGCTGAATGTCAGAACGCAAATCCGGTTGCATTCCCGTGCGCTGCTCCGCCAGCTCTGCATAGCCTTTGATGATGGTCAAAAGATTGTTGAAGTCATGCGCGATGCCACCTGCCAGCCGCCCAACGGCTTCCATTCTGCGCGATTGCTGCAATTGATTCTCCAGCAGCTTTCGCTCCGTGATGTCAACGATGATCCCTTCCATCACCGGGTGGCTGTCGCTCCCCGAGACCACCACTGCCGTATCGCTTACCCAGATAACCGCGCCATCCTTCCGCACGATTCGGTATTCCGCCTGGAAGCGCTCGCCGCGCAAGCTCGCGTCTTCGGCCGCCTCAATCACGGCGTGGTCTTCCTGCGGAATGTGTCGCATCCAATCGCAAGAGTTCGCCAGCCAGTCGTCTTGCGAGTAGCCCGTAATTGCCTCGACTTGCGGGCTGATGTAGTGCCACTGGCCTTTAATGCCCAGCTCCGCGATATAGCTAATCGCCGCGACCTGTTCCACCAGCGTCCGATACTTATTTTCAGCGTCCGCACGCGCCTTCTCGGCTTCCTTTCGCGCGCTGATATCGTGGCCGATGCACGCGGTAACGCCATTGGCAAGCGACGTGATGGCCATCTCTACGGGAAAGATGGTTCCATCCCTCCGCCGCAGGTTGATTTGTCCGGACCACTTACCGTCTGCCTCTAGGGATTTCCGAACCTGCAGATGGAATTGTCCGACGTCGCGCGGGTCGTAAATTTGCCGCCAATTCGCGCCCAGCAGAGATTCCGGACTTTCGTATCCCATCATCCGCGCGAACGCCGCATTGACGTAAATGTGCTTCCCGTCTTCCCCCAGAATAGAGATTCCGTCCGCCGCAGCGTCCATGGCTAGCGCCTGCCGCCGCGCCGTCTCCGCGGATTTTGCTTCTCGGTATCCGCTGACGCCTATACGCACGGCAAAGCACAAGATGGAAACGCCAAGAAGCGAAAAACGAAGAATGCGCCACTCGGAAGGGAATTGCGCCACCTGCACCAGCACAATCAGTGGCGCCAGCACAAAGATCGCATTCGTTAGTACTACACCGCTTAACGTCTTCCGGCCCACCGGTCGCGTAGCTTCCGGGGCCACCGACGGCTGCCAACGCGCGGCCCAGAACGCTGCCCAAAGAAACGGCAGAGTCCAGCAGAGTGCGAAAAGCGTTCCGGTTGGCGTCCTTCGAAGGGACTGATGGTATTCCGCCAAGGCTGAGCTGGCCGTGAAAATAGAAAAATAAATCGCAAAGCCCACGTACAAATTGCGAATGTAGGTCGTGCGCGCCCTGGCAATTTGGAAACACGCCAGGGCGATAATCGTGATCTCTTCCCCGAATTCCACCCATAGCCGCCGCGCGTAAGCGCTCTGCTGCTGAAACTGCGGCGATGGCACGTAATAGAGTCCCAGGAAGACAAAAAAGAAAACGATCGCGATTTGCGTGAAATCCAGGAGAAACTCGGGTTCAAAGCGCTCGGAATCTTTCTCTTGATCGAGGAACAACACCATCGCAAAGAAGATTCCGTGCACGCTGAACAGGAACTGCACCGCGGAACCCGGGGTCGGCCTTGTATGCAGAACCAGTTCGTAGTACATCCAGCCCAGGTTCGCCACACCCCAGGCGGCCAATCCGCATCCCACCAAAGTCCAGAACGGACGAGCCAGCCCGCGGCCTCGCCGCGACGCTCCAAAACACATCACCGCCGCCAGAGCGCTGGCGGAAACCTCAAGGAGATTTGCGACCAGATTGCCTGCGGGAGACACCCCGAGGAACAGCACTTGCGCAAGGTGAGCGCCGACAAGGGCGGCTGCAAGAATGAGGAGCTTTCGGGGCATTCCTGCCAGTTCTCTTTCAGATTTGAAGATGGATGATGCTAAGGGCCCAGTTTAACCGAATTAGTAGACGCGAGCTGAGCGGTTTCCGGGTACGTGTCTTGGCATGCAACGGGGCTAAGCGGCTCCGAAGATCGCTCCGCCGGTCAGGTCTGCACAGAGGCTGCCGTCCGCAAGCCGCCGGAGATTTACCACGCTTCGCTTGGCGCTATATTTTGAATCGTTTGAATTCGATGCAATGAATCCGTGCTCCATTGTGGGTGCAGCCAAGATCAGTTCCCACGCATCCAACCCGCATGGCCACCTCTCAGCCAAGTCCAAGCATTACCCCGCGCGAAATTCTGAGCGCTTGGGGAAAGATCCTAGGCGGCAAAGCGCCGATGCTTTCCATAGAAATTACGCGCGAGTGCCCCCTCAGTTGTCCTGGCTGCTACGCCTACGGCGATGCGCACCTTGGCGGCGGCAAACTTCTCACGGACTTGAACGATTTCCGCGGCAACGCGCTCGTCCATGGCGTGTTGGAATTGGTGCGCAAAAACAAGCCCATGCACGTCTCTTTAGTGGGCGGTGAACCACTTGTACGCCATCGCGAATTGAGTGCCATCCTCCCGGCGCTTAGCGCCATGGATATTTTCTCGCTGGTCGTCACTAGCGGCATCATCCCAATCCCGATGGAATGGATGGATCTGCCGCGCGTACGAGTGGCTATCTCCATCGACGGTTTACCGGAACATCATGACATCCGCCGCAAGCCCGCCACCTACGAGCGCATCCTAAAAAACATCGAGGGACGCAAAGTGAACATTCATTGGGTGATCACTCGTCCAATGCTCCAGCGGCCCGGCTACTTGGAAGACTACGTTTCGTTCTGGAACGCTCGCCCCGAGGTCGATCACCTTTGGGTGAGTCTCTACACGCCTCAGATCGGCGAGGAAAGCGCGGAAAAACTGACTCTGGAAAACCGCCAAGAGGTAGCTCGCGTGTTGCCGCCTTTGGCCCGAAAATACTCCAAGTTTTTAATGAACGAAGGCGTGGCGCAGGCGTTCCTCCATCCTCCGGAGAATCCTGCCGACTGTCTGTTTGCGAAGATGTCCGCAAACTACTCCGCGGATTTGGAAACGCGCGTCGAGCCTTGCGTCTTCGGCGGCTCTCCCAACTGTGCGGAATGTGGATGTGCCGCCAGCAGCGGCTTGCACTGGATTCGCACCGTCAAAGTCGCCGGTCCACTCCGCGTAGGACATTTTGTGGGGAGCTCGGTTGGTGTCGGTTCGTTCGTTAACCGGCTGCGCCGCCGCGAAAAGGGGCCTTCGCGCTGGGGCTCTAACGGCCCTCAGACTGGCAAAAAGCCGGAGTTGGTTCAGATCGCGACCTGACCTAGTTCGGCCTGGCCTCGATGGATGCCCGCAGCGCTTTCGTTACTTCGCCAGCGATGTCGTCCTGGACCATCAAGATGTCATCGAACGGCCGGTCATAGGTTTCTGACCAGACCACGTACCCGCTGTCCGCGCGAATCAATCGCGCGTCGACACGCAGCCTCGAGCCTGCTTTGCGCACGCTCCCATCGAGTACATAAGCGACACCCAGTGTCTTGGCGATTTCGGAGATGGTGATTTGCGCAGTCCCATGCGAACGCGGCCATAATTTGCTCTTGAAATAGAACGAGGACGTAGCGGACGGTACGCGAAGGCCGGGGATTTTGGTGAGTTTGTCGATCAGCTCCTCGGTCATGCCGTCGGCGAAGGGCTCCTGGTTCATCTCGTCGGTAAGGTCGAGAAACGGAAGCACGGCGACGGATTTCTGTGGCTGCGAAGCACTGGCGCCAAAAGTGCCATTGGCGGATGACGTTGAGCGATTGTTCTTCGTGAGTTTGCCGTAGAACAGGAGAGCGACGACGAGCACGAGGCAAACCGCCGTGGTGGCGGCAAGAGTAAAGCCGGATTTGAGGAGCGGGCCGGACTTCTCCGGCACATCGGGCGCCCCGTTCGTCGATGGATTGAGGATCGCCGGGGTTGGATGTTTGCTATTCGAAGCTTGCAAAGAGCCCGTCTGTGCATTCGACTCAGCGTCTGTCTGGGCGATGTACTGATCCGCCCAGGGACTGACCGTCGCCACCATCCGATACCCTAGTCGCGGCACGGTCGCGATGTACGTGGGCTGCTTGGGGTCGTCGCCGAGCAGGCGGCGGAGCGAGGTCACCGCCTGGTAGACGGAATCCGGAGCCACCATGACGTCAGGCCAGACCTGGTTGAGCAAATCATCGATGCTGACGACCTCGCCGGCGTGCTCGGCGAGGCACAGCAGCAGCCGCATCGTCCGCACCTCTACTCGAGCGGTCTCTCCATTTCGTGAAATCTCGCCGGACACCGGATTGGCGCACCAATCTCCGATGCGAAGCTTTGTCGTGGTTGGGCGTTCCATGAAGGATCGATTCCCGCCGTCTGCTTCCCTATAGAAAACCGGCGCTCGCCGAGTATACCAACACCGTGGGGAAACGCCGACCGCGTTCCGGCCGTTCTTGCGCTTAGCAACTTGCTGCCGCAGCCTCGCCACCCCGACGCAGCGTGATTTCAGAAGTATTCAGAGTGTTTCAGTGCAGGCTCAGGACTTCTCGGCTCTCACGCGGGTATTGTCAGCCGTCAAAATTGCATGGCAGATTGCATCAAAAATCGCCGGGGAAAGTGAGGATATCGGATGACTGTGGATTCTGGACGTCGGTCAGGGGGACAATCGGGGAAGAGAAACGCTCTATTGGCAATCGCAGCGGGCGGCGGCATTGCCGGGACTTTGGACCTTTTGCAAGCCTGCATCCTGTTTGGCTGGGACATTCCGCTCGTGATAGCCGGCGGCCTACTTGGGCGGCAGGCTTTCCAGGGAGGCGCCGGGACCTATGCACTTGGCGTCGTGCTGCACTTCTTTATTGCTTGCTCCGCAGCGGCTGTGTATTTCGCGGCAAGCCGTCGGCTGGATTTTATGAACGAGCACCCGCTCGTATGCGGTTTGTTCTTTGGCGCCGCGGTGCAAGAGGTAATGAATCTCGTCGTTTTGCCGCTGTCCGCGCTTCATTCGAGGGGCCCTTACAAACTTCGCGAACTGATTCTAGGGCTGGTTGTGCACATGATCGTAGTCGGGCTGCCGATTTCCTTCAGCGTTCGGCGGTTCTCAAAATAGACATGAGTCCGCCGATTATTTGGAGGGGATGAGCGTGCTGTGGCTGGCTACGCAAAGCCAAGCGTCGTTGCGTTTGATCCAGGTATCTGTGAAGCGCGATCGAATCGTGTAAGGTTTCCCTTTGTTCGTGCCAGTCTCGCGATAAATACCGGTGGCCACGGCGGCGTTGCCGTACAACTGAACGCTCAGGCCTTCATCGTAAAGGTGATCCGCCTTCTGCTGCGGCGCAGCGACCCACTTCATGTATTCCGATTTGTTCATGAACGAGCCATCGTAATCCGTGTAAACGAGCGTGTCTGCGAGCAGGGAGGACACTTCCTTGACTTCCTGCTTGGCCTCGGCTTGATTCCAGGCGCGCTCCAGTTGCTTGATTCGAATTTCGTCGGCGCTCGCGGATTTGTCTTGGGCGAGCGGGGCGCTGGAAAGCAGCATTGCGGCAAGCGTTGTGAGCGCGAGACGTTTCATGGCGTGTACCTTTTGTTGCTGGACGTGGACGGATGTTAGCAAAAATAGGCGGTCGAAAAATGTTGAGATTTGGGACTTGTATACTAAGAGGCAGGGCAAATTCGGGAATTCGGAGCGAAAAAGTAAAAGTGGCTAAGGCGCGTTGGCCCATGGTTTTCTTGGTAGTCGTACTTCACTTTT
>DATDHE010000332.1:0-8462 GCA_036521695.1 Candidatus Acidiferrum sp.
ATAAATGTCGAGCCAGCCGTCGTTGTCGTAATCCAGCAAAGCGACGCCCGAGCCCGGAGTCTCGAGGATGGTCCGCTTCTCTGGATCGCCGGAACGGTGATGAAACTTGTCGAGGCCAGCCGCGTGAGTCACGTCGGCAAAAACAACCGGAGCGCCATCCACAAAGCCTCCCGCCGTGACGGGACGGGAAAGCGCGTCTTTCACGGGAGCGTGCGCAACCCCTGTGCTCACGCCGCTTTGCTGGCTCCGGACGGGCTCCTTTTCCGCGGGGTCTTGCTGGGCCAGCCTGGAGCCCAGAAGCAGCGTCACACAAAGAGCTGGTACTGCAATTGCGCGGAAGAGGTAGCCAGATTGGCTGGAAAGCGAGGACGGCATCAGGCCCCAATTGGGTCCTTCAACCCAATAGGCATCTTCGCACAAAGTCGGCGAGCAGGCCTAATTCATGTGGAGAAAGTTTGAGAGTTATTTTGGGCAGAGTTAAGTTATCCAGTTTAGTCCGGGTCGGCTGGTTTCCGCACGGCGCCAACGTCTGAGTGTGCAAGCAGGCAGCCTCGCGAATCGGTCTTGACGCGGCCAGCTTCGATGAAAATGTCGCTAGGTCTAGCTCGTCTTCAGTTGTGCCGCGCGCAACTTACCGCGCCTGCCCAGCCTGCTCGCACATCGACTACCGCCAACGCCCAGCGGGCAGTGTGCCTGAACCAGGCACGCGAGCCCGGGAACGAACTTCTGGGGGGTCCGCAAACCCGCGCCAACACTCACCAGAATTAGGATTTCGAACCGATCTGACCTTGAGCTCAAACCAAATCCCCAGCAAACACAAACCATCGGCGCAAATTTCAACAGCTCCCTAGACCTTGCATGTGACATCATACTACTTCCAATCCGAGGCTTGCATGAAGCGACTCGCACTGTTCATTCTCGCATTCGCGCTCGCAACTGGTTCTGCTGCCGTGGCTGGCGCCGCTTTCTCCACAGCAAACCGTTTTGTTCACGCCAGCGGAAAGCACCTGGTGGACCCTGAAGGACACACGTTGCAACTGCGGGGCATTAACCTCAGCAATTGGTTGGTGCCGGAAGGGTATATGTTCGGTCTAGACGGCGGACCGGCGTCGCCACGTGAGATTGAGACGTTCTTTAATGAGTTGATCGGCCCGGCCGAGGCGGCGCAGTTCTGGCAAGCGTATCGCGAAGCCTATATCACCGAGGAAGATATTAATTTCCTTAGCCAAACCGGCGTGAATTCCATTCGTATTCCGTTGCACTACAAGTTCTTTATTCCCGGCAACGACGAGGGATTCGCCTTGCTCGATCGCGTCGTCGGATGGGCGGAAAAGTACCATTTGTATGTCGTTCTTGATCTGCACTGCGCACCCGGAGGCCAGACCGGCGCCAACATCGATGACAGTTGGGGTTATCCATGGCTCTATGAGTCGGAGGCCAGTCAAGCGATGACCGTCGCTGTTTGGAAAAGGATCGCCGCGCATTACCGCGACAATCCCACAGTTCTGGGCTACGACCTGCTCAATGAACCGATCCCGCATTTTCCTGCACTGCAGAAATACAACAACCAATTGGAGCCGCTCTACAAAAGACTCACAGCTGCCATCCGCACCGCGGATACTAACCATCTCATCATCCTGGGTGGTGCGCAATGGGACTCCAACTTCGCTGTCTTTGGCGCTCCCTTTGACTCCAATCTGATGTATACCTTCCACAAATACTGGACCGCGCCGACCGAAGAGGTCATCCAGCCCTATCTTGATTTCCGCAACCGCTACAATGTTCCCGTCTGGCTTGGAGAATCTGGCGAGAATACGGATGTTTGGATTCATGATTTTGTGCAGGTACTGGAAAAAGACGAGATCGGCTGGGCGTTCTGGCCCTACAAGAAGATGGACTCCGCGTCGTCCTTCGTAACCTGGCAGAAGCCTGCCTATTGGGACGAGATCATTGCCTATGGCAGGATGCCGGGAAATACTGGAGATACGGAGAAGCGGATTGCGGCCCGGCCCTCCCTGGAGCACGCTCGGGCTGCCTTCCAAAGCTTGCTTGAAAATGTCCGTCTCGCTAATTGTCAGGCGAACGCAGGCTACCTTCGGGCTTTGAATTTGACCGTGCCGTCCAACGAGTTGAACAGAAGGAATCCCTGATCGTAGACCTATCTAGGGGCTGTTGCAGCTATTCCAATCGTTTGCTGGGGGCGTGATGAATAAGAAGGATTTTACCCGGCGCAGTTTTCTGAGGGCATCGTCGGCGGCAGGCCTGTTAGCGGCAACGGCTCCGCTCGGGATTGCCAAGCCGGTATCAGCCGGTGACACGGAGCAGGGAACAGTCGCGGCCGCAAATCCGGCCGATGATTCGAAGATGTGGCCTATTCCATCGTGTGCCTGGAAGAGGCCCCTCGGTATTCTTCCGAAAATCGAATTGCGCCCTGAAAAGGACAAGGACTCGGGCGACCTGATCGGCCTGAATACCCTCACGCGCACCAAGAAGGGGATTCCGTTGGGCGGCATCGGCGCCGGGAACTTCATGTATAACCTGTGCGGCTCCTTCGGCCCTTGGCAATTGAAAGCTGGCCGATATGAGGAGCGCTTTCTATCCCAGGCCGCATTTCATGCGCGCGAAGAGATGGCGGGCGAAGTGAATGCGCGGACTTTGGCGACGGATGACGTTCTTTCGGCATGGCCAAGACTGAAACCCGGCGAGGGCGAGTACTGCGCCCTGTTTCCGAAAGGTTGGTGTTCCTACAAGGGGTTTTCAAGCGCCATTTCCATGCAATTCTTCAGCCCAGTGATAAAAGACAACTATCGCGAGACGTCATATCCTGTTGCTCTGTTTTTATTCAAGGTCCACAATCCAGCCAAAAACAGGGCCAAGTTATCGCTGATGTTCACCTTCCCGAATGCTCCTTATATCGGTCCGCAGAACACCCCGATGGGCATGGATCAAGATGCCGGCAAGAGTGCGCGGGAGCGGCGCGGATTGAGCAATCGGGTCATGAAGAATCCCAGGAGCGGAGTGACCGCGATTCTGATGGAGGCGCATGACCAGAGGAATGCTCCCGAGACCGAGGGATCGGAATGGTGCATAGCGACGAATCATGCGGCCACCTATGTGCCGGTGTGGGACGGGAACAGCGACGGTGCGGATATTTGGAAGGTTTTTGCCACGGACGGCATGCTGGCGAATCAGAACCTCGCCCAGTCCAGCCAACCACCCGCAGGCGCGCTTTGTGTCACGGTGGAACTTGATCCCGGCGCAAGTGTCACGGTGCCTTTTGTTCTTGCCTGGTATTTCCCGCAGATGGAGTTCGGTTCTGGAACACGCTGGTGGAGGAGGTTTACCGAGTGGTTCCCGTTTGCTTCGGAGCAGTCGTTCCACATCTGCGAAGAGGCATTGCTACATCGCGACCAGTGGCTCGCCGCAGTCGATGGCTGGCAGGCACCCATCATCCAAAATGGGGGACACGCGGAGTGGGTGAAGCAAGCCGCTCTCAATGAACTTTATTACAGCACTTTTGGTGGCTCTTTCTGGGAGAACGGTTGTATCACCAAACCCAAACAATTCGGGAACCGGCCGGGACAGCACATCTCATTCGTGATGGAGTGCCAGGAGTATGCATTTGCCGAGTCCTTTGACGTCCGTCATCACCCGGCGCGCAGCAACCGCGATCTTTGGCCTCAACAGGAGCGTGCCACACTGCTGTTGTTCAGGGATTTTGTCATGGATTCCCCCGACGGCAGTTGCCCGCACGATGCCGGCGCGATTTACGACGACCCCCTCTTTGCCTACGACGGCTACGGACGGGGCTATAACCAGAGCCCACATGGCATCAAGGGGCGCATCACCACACCATGGTCTGAACTTTCACCCAAGTTCATTCAGCAGTGCTACGCCTACTGGCATAAGACCAAAGACGATACGTTTCTAGAAGAAGTCTGGCCAGCCATGGTTCGGAGCTACCGCTACCAAATCACGACCGACCTCGATGGCGATGGGCTGAGCGAGATGAAAAGCTCCGAATACCTTGAGAATAAGTTGTTCAACGCCGTGCTTTGGCTGGGTGCGCTGGAAATGATGCAAGCTGTTGCCCAGCGGCGGGAAGACAATGCCTTTGCGAAGGAGATCGGAGGGTTGCTAAATAAAGCCCGCACCAGTACAGAAAAGCAGTTCTGGAACTCCCAGTATAGCTATTATCAGTACAATCAGCACAACGATGACCTGATGGGCGATGCGATGGTGGGGCAACGCTATGTCGATGTTACGGGACTGCCCTCGGTGCTGACTCCGCAACGCATGGCATCCCACTACCACCAGTTATTCAAACGCGGTGTTCTTACGCTGAAAGACAGCAGTGGAAACGGTGTCGGCAATGTCGGCGTCGCGAATGCGGTTCATCCTGATTCCCTGCCCGGCGTTGGCGACAGTGAGTATCTGCATCAATTTGAAGTCTGGACTGGAGTTTCCTACTGCGCCGCCGCCAATATGTACCACTGTGGGAAAGAGCTGAACGACGGCGCCTTGCAGGCCGAGGCCTTGCTGGCTGCGTGGGGCGTGTATTACCAAACGTGGAGGAACGAGGAAACGGCATACTGGTTCAGCACCCCGGAGGCATGGCGGATCGACGATCCAAAAAACTTCAGGGCTCTGATGTATCAGCGCGCCCGCGGCTTTTGGGAGTTTGCCATGGAGATATTCGACCCGTATAAGTCTTAGTATCGCGGTGTTGCGCATCGGAAGCAGGCTCACAACACAGCAAAACTGACTCTGCGGTTGCTCAATGTTCACAGGCACCCGGCATACGCCACACCTCCCTTCTAGCCTGCATTAGTTGTTGCACCCCGAGCAGGAGACAAACCCGCTCGGGAACTAGCTCGCACCAAGCCTCAACTGAAACCAGTTCTGAATTGCCTGCCAGCCCTACGGGGTCACGCGAAGGTTATCGAACTGGACAGTCCCAAGCAGTGCCCAAGGCGAACATCCCGGGTGTGCGAATCGAGTTTTCAACTGAAGTGAGCGGCGCTCCATCCAGTGATGCCTCAATCCCCTTGCCTCGGAACGCAGTTCCAAACGATGCTATTGGTTGTGATCGATTGCGACAAAACCGGATGTGAGCGTAACGGTGGGCTTGTTGAACTCCGCAGATAACAATTCCCAAGCACCGTTGGGATTCACACGAAGGATATAGCCGCTCGGCCAGAGTGCGTTTCCATCCTGAAAGACGTCCGCAGAGTCGATTCTCCCCATGACCGCCGCGGCTGCTGCAGATAGGAAGCGCACATCGGCGACAACGCCATAATGCGTCCAGCCTGCATCGCCTACAAGTCCCCACAGTTCGTACTTTGAGCTAGTCGGCTGATTATACCGCGGGTTGGATGGGCCCTGAAGTAATCGACCAGGTGAACCACAACGTGAGGCAGCCAACTTGCCGAGCGAAATCGGAATAATCGCGCGTCAACATATGCCGATACAGTCTAAGGCCAATCTTCATAGCCGGTTTCCTATTCCCGCTCCGTAATCCGGACTGAGAACTTGTCCGTTGATCTCGCTCGCCAACTGCGAACAAAGAAATACAAAGGCATCCGCGATCGATTCGGGACTGTTCCTTCGCCCAAGCGAGACTCGCAGAACGAACTCCCGGTAAGCAGGGTCTTCGTCAAACACCTTCAGCGAACTGCCGGCAGCTACGTTCCCTGGCGAAATCACGTTCACGCGAATACCGGTCAGCGCATATTCCAGCGCCAGACTGCGAGCAAAATTTTCCAACGCCGCCTTGGCCGAAGAGTATGAAGAGATTAACGTGTGCGGCATTCGTGCGACGTATGACGAAGTAAAGATCAGGTGGCCGCTAATTTTTTTCTCCATCCATCGCGCAAGCACAGAGCGCGCCAGATACGTCTGCCCAGAATAATTGAAGCGGAAGATGCGCTCGTAATCGGCTTCCGAGGTGGTGGCGAATGGATGTAGTCCGCAACCACCTGCGTGGCCAATTACCGTATCCATACCTGGATACTTGTCGAAGGCTGTTTTAACCACCGCCTCCACTTGCTTGGAATCGGTAATATCAGCCTCAGCATAAATGTAAGCAGTAGGCGAAATTTTCCATTCATCCAGAGTTCTTTTCGCTTGCATTTCAGGTTTGATGTCGGTGAGCACAAGAGTCGCTCCGGCCTCAGCCAGCCGCCGCACCACTTGCTCTGCAATCGCACCTAGAGCCCCAGTGATCAGAATCGTCCTTCCAGACAGGTCGATGCTGATCATGGCAATTGCATTCCTTTCCGTCCCCGAATTGCCAGATGACCTGTTTCCATAGCCAGCCGGAAACCACACCTCTGATGCTACATGATTCCGTACTTTGCAAACGCTTCAACCGCACTGCTTCCCTCTTCGATGGCTTTCCGTACGAGCTTTTCGCTTCGAACTTTTTCCAGCGCTCGCGTGAACACTTCTTCTTCAGCTTCGACCGGAACCACTAACACCCCGTCAATATCGCCAAACAGAATGTCTCCGGGACGAACCCGCACGGCTCCAATCTCCATGGGAACCCGGAAATCGACCACTTTGTAGCGCGGCGCGGAATCCTGTCCGTAAGAACCAAATCCAAATGTTGGGAAGCCCATCTCGAGAATTGGCTTTGTGTCTCTGACGTATCCGTTCAACACGGCACCGCGACTCCCGAGTTTACGCGCCCGAGTGCTCATCAGTTCGCCCCACAGGGCATTTCGTGGTGATGATCCCGTGTTTACATACACTTCGTTCTTCTGAAGATCATCAAGCGCTTCCAGCATCAATCCGAAAGACTTGTCCATCAGTTTGTTGGCGCTGCCGGAGATTCGTTCAACAAACACATCCACGGACAGAACAGGCATGGCCCGCCCGATTACGACCATGTCTTGGCGAAGGGGCTGAATCTGCGGCGGCAAAAACTGGTGCTGAAGATCGATTTTATCCATTACGTCGCCGACGACGCATGTAAACAGCTCACGCTGCATGATCGAAAAAAGCTCGTCGTCGGACTTCCACAATTTCGTCTCGCCCATAGTTCTCCGCGCCCTAATTTATTTTCTTGAAGCGTAGCCTAGCACACACCGCCTATCGAATGGATTGCCATCCGCTCATTCAAAAAATGGTTCGCCTTTGCGCGCGTAGCGACGGGCTACTTCCTTGTTTAGTGTGACGCCGAGGCCAGGCTTTTCGGGGACACGAATGAATCCATCCTGAATAATTGGCTTCGGTAACCCTTCCACTAGATCATTCCAGAACGGAACGTCAGAACTATGGAACTCCAGCGCAAGAAAGTTTGGAATTGCTGCACAGAAGTGTGCTGATAAAAGCGTGCCCACGGGACTACTGATGTTGTGTGGGGCAACGGGCATCGTATGTACGTCCGCAAACTGTGCAATGCTCTGGGCGATAGCCAATCCACCGACCTTTTGCAGATCGGGAGTAACGATACTGAGAGCGTGTTTGGCTATGATTTCCTCAAAACCCTCAAACAGGAAGAGATTTTCACCCGTTGCAATCGGCACTCGAACCTTCGCGCTCACTTCCATCAGCGCTGCGACGCTGTGGGGTGGAACGGGATCCTCAAGCCACAACAATCGAAATGGCTCTAACTCGTGCGCCACTCTAATGACGTCGCTGGCACAATACCGCCAGTGACAATCGACCGCGATCTCCGTTTCAACACCAACGGCCTCGCGAACCGCTCCGATTAAATTCACCGCGTGATCGATGGCACGATTACTAAGCGCTCGCGAATGCGGATCGGCCGCATATGTGCCCGGAACATCGAGGTCAAATTTCAGCGCTGTAAATCCCTCTGCCGT
The DNA here is from genome assembly GCA_036521695.1 of Candidatus Acidiferrum sp. Lineage (GTDB taxonomy): Bacteria > Acidobacteriota > Terriglobia > Acidiferrales > UBA7541 > Acidiferrum. Next base: position 7,830 of record DATDHE010000332.1, read on the forward strand.
CTTTTCCAAGGCGCGCTGCTTGTATTCCTCTGGCGTTGACGCTGGCTCATCACTGCCTGCGCCGAAATAATCTTTCGCCACGTGCGTGCCCTCATGCGACAACCACCGAGCGGGGCGGGAACGCAATACCTCGTCCAGGCACTCCAGCGCCTCGCTGCCGTGGCAATCGGCATAAATACGAACTTTGTGCCGAAACTTTCCTCCAAGTAGTCGATGAATGGGCACACACAACGATTGGCCTAGCAAGTCCCAGAGCGCCGCCTCAATTCCGCTGATCGCGTTATAAATGATGCCTGCGCTGGAGCCGGCGCCCGAAGTGGCTAGTCGAAGTTTGCGAAACAGGCGATGAACGTCTCGAGGGTCTTCACCAACAAGTAGCGACTCGAGCGAGCGCAAAATCGATGTAAGGCCAGGCGCAAAAAAACACTCACCGAGACCGCTGATTCCCTCGTCAGTCTCAATACGCACAAAAGTCCAGTCAAAATTTGCTTCTACGACCGCTGTCTTGAGTCGAGTAATTTTCAATGGCGTACACTCGTGCAGGGTAACCACTTTTCAAAATAAATCCCTGCCTCAAGCGAAGTATTTTCGGGGTTAGATTTCTGAACTGCTCTAGATTAACGTTTTACTGTC